>NZ_LBHW02000010.1:0-173525 GCF_001005835.2 Achromobacter sp. LC458 | reverse complement strand
GTAAATGCCGACACGTCACGACCGCAATGCCGTCAAGCGTTCGGATCGGCGCGCGGCACGTTCGACAGGTACGCGCTCGCGCTGGTCCGATGTCGGAGCAATGCAACATCCGTGCCATGAAACCGGATCTTGAAAATAGACGCGCGATATCAATGGCTTGCGGCAAAATTGGCGGACTTGTAGTGGCATGCGGTTGGTGCCATGCCCGGGAAACGCCCGCTTTTCACGAGAAATCGAGCCAGAGTTGACTCGATTAAAAATAACCTGCGTCTTATCAACGACTTATAGCGGGCCAGATTTGGCTCGATCGGGTCAAATCTGGCTCATCCAGTCATGCCCCGGCGCCAGCCCCACAAACGCGGCGCAAAAAAAAGCCCCCCGACGTGTCAGGGGGCTTGATCGCCCGGAGGTAGATCGGGCGATCGGCGCCGGTGGGCGTGGCCCTGCCGGCTGCGGCGGCAATCAGGTGTTCAGTTTCTTGACCCAGTCCACGTAGCGGTCGACCCAGCCTTGCAGGAACTTGCGGGTGCCTTCGTTGGTGATCGTGTATTGGTCGTCGATCAGGCCGTCGGAATATTGCAGGAACACTTCCGGCGTGGTCAGCGCGATGGCGCCTTCGGCGGCCAGGATGTTGCGCAGGTGTTGCTGCATCATCGCGGTGCCGGCGGCGCTGGGCGATGCGCCGACGATGCCGGCGGCCTTGCCCGGCCAGGAGTTCTGGCCCCACGGGCGCGAGCCCCAGTCGATGGCGTTTTTCAACGCGGCGGGCAGCGAGCGGTTGTGCTCGGGTGACACGAAGAGCAGGCCTTGCGCGTCGGCGATCTGTTGCTTGAGCTTGGCGGCGGGGGCGGGCAGATTGTTTTCGTTGTCCTGGTTGTACAGCGGGATGTCGCCCAGGCTGACGTAGTCGAACTTGAAGTCTGCGGGAACCAGCTTTTCCAGCGCACGAGCCAATCGCAAATTGATCGAGGCGGCACGCAGGCTGCCGACGAAAACTGCAATTTTGTAGGTGCTCATGGGCAAATGCTCCAACGGGAAAGGGAAAAGCCAGTGTAGACCTGCTTGGCGACGCGCTCAATCATTGTCGCGTTATGTCTTAATGCGAGCTTCGCCGTCCTGCGGCAGAGCAGGCCAGCGGCTTGGCCGCGCGCGCCATGTCGGTGACAGCGCCGCGGCCGCGCGTCGCCCTTCAACGGGTCACACCATCAGGCTGACATGCGCCGACACCACGCGCCACCCTGCGGGCGTGCGCATCCAGGTCTGGCTTTGGCGGCCGATGCGGTCGCTGCCCTCGCGTTGGAATTCGATGTTGGTGGTGGCGAAGTCCGTGCCATAGGTGGTGAGGGCGGTGCGCAGGACGCGCCGTGCCAGGCCTTGCGGCGAGCGTCCGGCGCGGAATTCGCGGATGGCCTCATAGCCGTACAGATTTTCGCCGGCGCCGTAGCGCAAGGTGTGGGGGCTGTTCCAGAACAGCGTGTCCAGTTCCTGGACGTCGTTGGTCACCAGCGCGGTTTCGTAGCGCTCGAAAGCGGCGGTGACCTCGGCCACGACGTCCGGCAAATTGATGTCCATCTCTGTTTCTCCGCATGCACCGGCATGGTGCGTTGTGTAGGGGTAATCACCAATATGGTGTGTGTTGCGGTGCGCAAGTTTCGGCGCGCAACGCGTTGATGTCGTTCACGCCAGGGGAATGCTGCATCGCAAGGCTGGCACGGGGATTGCTAGGGTTAACACTGCATAACAAGCTACACCGTTGCCCAGGAGTTCCGTCATGTCCAGTTCCGCTGTTTCCGCCCCGGTCACCATGCTGGTCACGCGTCATATCGCGCCCGAACGCTATAGCGATTTTCTGTCCTGGATGCGCCAGGGCGAAATCCTGGCGGCGGGGTTTCCCGGATTTTTGGGATCGGGTGTGCTGCAACCGCCTGAAGGGGGCGATCAGTACCAGATCGTGCTGCGCTTCACCGACGAGGCGAGCCTGTTGCGGTGGGAAAAATCCTTGCCGCGCCGCATGTGGCTGGAACGCGGGGCGAACCTGGTGCGGGCCAGCCATGAACACCGCGTCAAAGGCACGGACGGCTGGTTTGCGCCGAAGGCCGCCAGCGCGCCGCCACGCTGGAAGCAAGCGGTGAGCATCTGGCTGGCGTACTTTCCGGTGCTGCTGGTGTTCTCGATTCTGGTCAGCGAGCATCTGAGCGCGCTGCCGGTGTTCTGGCGCGTCTTGATCACAAGCGTGATATTGACGCCGATTATGGTGTTCATCTGCATACCGGTGATTTCTCGGGTGCTGCAACGGTGGCTGCGGGCCGGGTGATGCCGCGCACCCGTCACGCCGCCTTGGCGGGACGGGTGGAATACAAGCGGTGCAGCGTGATCTTTCGCACCGCGCTTTGGCTGTCGCGGATATGCGCTTGCAGCAGCTGCGCAGCGGCGGCGCCGTCGCGGCCAAGCACGGCGCGCAGGATGGCGCCGTGTTCTTCATAGGTGTTGTCGATACGGTCTTGCAGCGTGAAGTCCAGGCGACGCACGATGCGGATGCGCTCGGTGGCCGCGCGATGCACGCGTGCAATCTCCGGGTTGCCGGCAGCCGCCACCAAGTCGATATGAAAGCGTTCGTCCAGGTCGGCCAGCCATTCGCCGTCGCTGGACCGGTCGCTTGGCGCGACCAGCCAGGTGTCGGCCAATGATTGCAGCGCGCGCAGCGGATCGGGGCCCTGGGCCGGCAAACACAAGGCATGGACCGCGGCGGTTTCCAGCACGCTGCGCAGTTCGTAGAAGTGGTCCAGCGTATTGAAGTCCAACGGCTTGACCAGCCAGCCGTTGCGTTGCCGAACCTCCAGATAGCCTTCACGCTCCAGCCGGAACAGCGCTTCGCGCACCGGCGTGCGGCTCACTTGCAGCCGGTCCGCGATTTCGGTTTCGGTAAAGCGATCGCCCGGGGCCAGCCGGAAATCCAGGATGTCCCGTTTCAATGCACCGTAGGCGGTGTCGGCCAGGGTGCGGGGCATGTCGATGGCGGCGAATGCGGATTCCATAACGGGCCTTGGATGTCGAGTGGTGGGACGGTCGGACGGTGGCGGAAGGCGATGAAAAGAAAGCTCAGACCGGGCGCACGCGCGCCGCGCCGGCTTGTTCCAGCGCGTAGGCGGCGGCCAGGCAATCGGCTTCGCGCCAAGGCGCGCCGATCAATTGCACGCCCAGTGGCAAGTGGCCGTCGTGTTCGGTCTCGGGCCAGGTGGGCGCGGTGCAGACGGGCAGGCCGATACATGAGATGGGTTGCGTCAGCAGCCCCATGCTGGCTCGCGCGGGCAGTTCCTTGCCGGCCAGCGTCAGCCAGTCGGTGCCGATGGGCGTGGCGGACACGGGCGTGGCGGGCGCGATCAGCACGTCGTACTGGTCGAACAGCGCCATGGCCTCGCGGTAGACGCGGTGGCGGATGCGTTGCGCCTGCTGCACCCACGCGGCGGGCACCAGGCTGCCGGCGACCAGCCGGTCGCGCGAATAGGGTTCGTAGTAGTCGTAATGCGTGACCAGCTTGCGCCGATGCAGCGCGCCGCCTTCGGCCGCCGTGATGATGAAGGCCGCGGCGCGCGCTTGCGTGGCGCCGGGCATGTCGACGATGGCGGTGGCGTCCAGCGCGCGCGCGGCGATCTCGACGGCGCGGCGGGCTTGCGGGCTGGCCCAGTCGGCGAAGTAGCCGCCCAGCACGGCCACGCGCAATGTGCGCGCGCCCGAGGCTAGCGTGGGCAACACGGGGTCTACGGCATGCTGGGCGCAGGCGGCGTCGTCCGGGTCCGGGCCTTGCAACGCATCGTAGGCGGCGGCCAGGTCGCTGGCGCTGGCGGCAAAGGGGCCCAGGTGGTCCAGGCTGCCGACAAACGGAAACGACCCCGTGCGCGGCAGGCGGCCATAGGTGGGTTTCAAGCCGAAGACGCCGCACAGCGAGGCCGGCACGCGGATGGATCCGTTGGTGTCCGACCCGAGGGTCAGCGGCACCAGCCCGCCCGCTACGGCGGCCGCGCTGCCGCCCGAGGACCCGCCTGCGATGCGGCTGGTGTCGTGCGGGTTGCGGCAAGGGCCGTAATGCGTGTTTTCGGTGGTGAAGCCGTAGGCGTGTTCGTCCATGTTCAAGGCGCCGATCAGGACCGCGCCGGCGTCCCGCATCCGCGCGACCAGTCGCCCGTCTTGCGCGGCGGGCGGATTGGCGGCGTTGACGCGACCGCCTGCCAAGGTCACTTCATCAGCGATGTCGAACAGGTTTTTGACGGCGTAGGGCACGCCTGCCAGCGGCGGCAATGCTTCGCCACGCGCGCGGCGCGCGTCGATGGCGGCGGCTTCCTGGCGCGCGCGGGCTTCGGTCACGGCGGTAAAGCAGTTGTACGCGGGGTCGCGTTCGCGCACGCGGGCCAAGGTGGCGTCCAACACCGCCAAGGCGCTGCGTTCACCGCTGGCGACCTGGCGGGCGATGTCGATGGCGGGGCCGCTCACGGACGAAACACCGATGCGGATTCCAGTTCGACGGGCAGGGGCTCGTCGACGAAGCTGGCCGCAATGTCATGAATGCGCGAGAACTGTTGCACGACTTCGGCCGTGGCGGCCTCGCGCAAGGCGTAGCCCGACAGCGCCAAGGCGCTGCGCACATAATGGTCGATGGTTTCCTGGGTCATGGCGGATGCTCCGATAGACGCGTTGGGGGTTTGCCTGAAGAGGTTTGGCTGATGGTGCTTGCCTGAGGATCTGCCTGCGCAGTCGCGGTGGTGACCGGCCTACCGGCCTACCGGTCTACCGGCGCACCTCGCGCTGGAAAATCTCCAGGCTCAGTTTCTTCATCTGAATAAAGCTGGGCTCGGACAGCGTATCCACCGTGCGCGGGCGGGCATCCGTGTAGTCCAGGATCTCGGCCACGCGGGTGGGGCGCTTGGTCAGCAGCAGCACCTGGTCAGCCAGGTACACGGCTTCTTCCAGATCGTGCGACACCAGCAACATCGTGGTGCCCGTTTGCAGAAACACTTCTTGCAGCTTTTCGCGGATGAACAGCGTCATCTCGAAGTCCAGCGCGGAGAAGGGTTCGTCAAGAAACAGCACCTCGGGTCCGGGGGCCAGCGCGCGCATGATGGACGCCGTCTGCTGCTGCCCACCACTGAGTTCGTACGGGTAGCGCTTGAGGTCGAACTTGACGTCGAACGAGGCGACCAGCTCTTCCACGCGCGCATCCACTTCGGCCTTGCTGCGGCCTTCCAGACGCAGCGGGTAGGCAATGTTGTCAATGGTGCGCAGCCACGGGAACATGGCTTCGCGGTAGTTCTGGAACACGTAGCCGATCTTGGTTTGCGCCAGGGACTTTCCGTCGAACAGGATCTCGCCTGAATCGATGGGAATGAGGCCCGCGATCATGTTGATCAGCGTGGACTTGCCGCAGCCGTTGGGGCCGAAGACCGACACGATCTTGCCCTTGGGGATGTCCAGGTTGAAGTCTTCGTACAGCGGCCAGCCCGCGAAGTACTTGGTCAGGCCACGGATGGTGATGTGCGTGCCCAAGGGGCCGGGCGCGAACGGCGCGGCGGCGGGGGCGGGGGCGATGATGGGGTTGATGACGGTGGACATTTATCGGCCGCTCCAATGGACCACGCGCTTTTCCAGCACAAGAAAAATAATGTTCAGCACATAGCCCAACGCGCCGGCCGCCAGGATGGCCGCGTACATCTCGCGCACGTTCAGCACCTGCTGCGCGTTGATGATGCGATTGCCCAGGCCGCTGTCGGACCCGATGAACATTTCCGCCACGATCACGATCACCAGCGCCATCGACACGCCGCTGCGCAGGCCGACGAACGTGGGTTGCAGGCTTTCCCAGATCAGCACGTCCTTGAAGATCTGCCAGCGCGATGCGCCCATCACGCGGGCCGCCATCACGCGCTGCTTGCGTGCGTTGATGACGCCATAGGCACTGTTGAACAGAATCACCAGCACGGCGGCGAACGCGGCGATGGCGATCTTGTTCATGTCGGTGACGCCAAAGATCATCAGGAACAGCGGGATCAGCGCGGACGACGGCGTCGACCGAAAGAAGTCCACCAGGAACTCCACGCTGCGATACGCCTTTTCATTGCTGCCCAGCAGCACACCCAGCGGCACGCCGATAACGCCGGCGATCACGAAGGCTTGCAGCGTGCGGTTCAGCGACGACAGGAAGTCCCACAGCAGCGGCCCGCCGGCCAGCCCCTTGACCAGGGCCACGATGGTGGCGCTGGGCGTGGGCAGCAGCACGGGGCTGACCAGTTGCAGTCGCACCACCAGGTCCCAGATCACGAAAAGCGCCAGGGGGCCGATCAGCGGCAGAAAGCGTGCGCCGTTGAACTTGCGCGGCGGCTGCCTGGTGGGGGCGGAGGGGGCGGTCATGGCGGTCGGTGCCTTTGTCGCGGTCGCGGTCGTGGTCGCGCTTGCGGGCACGGTTGAGGTTGCGGAAGTCGCGGTCGTGGCTGTCATGGGTCAGCCCTTGTAAAGCATGGTCGACACGTCGACCTTTTGCGCGAAGATGCCCTTCTCGGTGAACAGGTCGAAGAACTTCTGGAAGTACTGGATGTCGCTGGGCGTGAACTCGTTGTAGAGCGTGTAGGCGGCCAGCGGCACTTCTTCGGTCATGGGGCCTTCGATGGCGGTGTAGCCCTTCATGAAGGGGCGCGCCTCGGCGGGCTTGGTGCGGATCAGTTCGATGCCGCGCGCGTAGGCCGCGATGAATTTCTTGCTTTCTTCCGGATGCTTTTTCAGGAACGCGGTGGTCAGCGAGGCCGAGCCGCCAAACCACGGCGCCATCGGATCGCCCAACACGTACTTGGCGATCACGCCTGTTTCCAGCACGCGCGTGGTGCCGTTCAAGCGGCCCACCGTGCCCGTGGGTTCCAGCGTGTAGCACGCATCCAACTGGCCGGCGGCAACCGCGGCCACGTGCTGGCTGATTGCCAACTCGACCACGGTTGCTCCGGTTGCGCCGGCGCGCTCCAGTACTGCTTTGGCCAGCGTGGCGTTCTGGATGCCGGGTCCAGATCCGACCTTTTTCCCCTTGAGGTCTGCTATGGATTTGATGGGACTATCTTTCGCGACGATGAACTCATCCAGCACGTTCTTGGCGTTGCTGGGGTTGGACGCAAAAATCTTGAACAAGCCGGGCGAGGCGATTTCGCCGATGGCCAGGTTGGCCGAGCCGGTGCCGTTGGCGCTGCCGTCCGCGCGACCGGCCAGCATGGCTTCCATGACCTGCTGCGCGCCTGCGAACTTCAGCGGCTCGACGTTCAGGCCCGCTTCCTTGAAGTAGCCTTTTTCGACGGCCGCGTAGAACGGCAGGCCGGCGGCCACCGGCCAGAAACCGATGCGGATCACCGGGCCCGACTGGGCGCGCACCAGCGCGGGCGCGGCCAGCGTCGCGGCGCCCAGGGCAGCGCCCTGGATCAGGCGGCGGCGGGTGGCGTTGAAGGCGAAAGGCGCATTGCGGTTGATCATGAAGGCTCCTGGAGGGCTTGCTGTGAAAGGTGTTGCGACGCTTGCCTTGTAGACAAGCTTGCATACCAGTCATCAAGCAAAACCCGTGCCAGGTTTGCCGGGGTGGGGTTAGCCCTGGGCGGCGCGCGCGGCGGCCTCGCGCCGGTGCCGCGCGTGAACCATTTTGGTGCATGACGCACCACTGAAGGGGACAGTTCGAACGCCGGGCGGGGCGTCGGCAGGCTGGCGGACGCGGCGGCGTCAGCCCACCAGGCGGTTGGCCAGCGGTTCAGCGCGCGTCCAACGGCGCAGGTTGTCTACAAACAGGCTGCGCACGCGCGCGCGATTGCCGTTCGAGAAACCCGCGCTGTGCGGCGTCACGATGACGTTGTCCAAACACCATAGCGGGGACTCCGGCGGCAGCGGTTCTTGCTGGAACACGTCCAGGAACGCGCCGCCCAGTCGACGCGCCGACAAGGCGTCGATCAAGGCCGCTTCATCAATGACGTGGCCGCGCGCCACGTTGACGACCGACGCGTGCGCGGGCAGGGCGGCCAACGCCTGCTGGTCGATCAGCCCACGCGTGGCCGGCGTCAACGGGCAGGCCAGCACCAGCCAGTCGGCCGGTGGCAGCAGGCTGCGCAGGTCGGCATAGGTGACGCTGTGGCGCGCTTGTGGCACGGGCGTGGCGGAATGGCGCACCACCGACAGCGTCAGCCCCAGCGCGCCCAGCAGCGCGCCGATGCGTTGGCCGATGCCGCCCCAGCCCACCACCACGGCGTGTTGCCCAGCCAGATCGCGTGGCGTGCGATCGCCCAACAGAGGCCGCCACGCGTGTTCGCGCTGATCGGTGGCCAGCAGGGGCAGGCGGCGCGCCAAGGCCAGCACGCCAGCGATGGCGGTTTGCGCAACCACGGCGTCGGTCGCGCCTTGTGACGTGGTGATGGCGACGCCGCGCGCGTGCAGTTGCTGATAGATGTCGCGGTCCGCGCCGGCCGAGTGCACATGGACCCATTGCAGCTCAGGCGCGGACAGCAGCGCGTCGTAGTAACGCGCCGTGTCGGGCGTGATCTGGAACTTGGTGGACGCGCCGGTGATGTCGCGCGAAATAAACGCGACGTGCGCGGGGCACGGCTCGCCGGGCTGCGGGTGGCAGAGCGCGATGCGCGGTGCATCAACGCTGGCAAGCGCCTGGCGCAGCGCGCCCGCCTCGGCGGGCGAACAAAGGATGCGGATCTCGTCGTGCGGCATGGATGGCTCGGTGGTGACGCAGTGGGCGGCTGCTGGGGGGCTACTTAGGGGCGAATGCTTAAGGGCGAGTGCTAAGGGCGGCTGCTTGGAGATGTAGCTGCTTAGGCGTGCTGCTTACGCATGCTGCTTAGTTGGCGGCCGGTTGGAACTTGCGCACCAGCGCGGCCCACTTGTCGTGTTCCGCGCGGATGAACGTGGAGAACTGCGCGGGCGTGCCACCCACGGGCTCGGCGCCTTCATGCAGCATCTGCGCCTTCAGCGAGGGCAGGGCGGCGTTGACTTCGCGGTTGATCACGGTGACCACCTCGGGCGGCGTGCCTTTCGGGCCGAAAAAGCCAAACCATGATCCGGCATCAAAGCCCGGATAGCCGGACTCGGCAATGGTGGGCAACTCGGGCAGGGTCGCCGACCGTTGCAGCGTGCTGACGGCCAGCGGGCGCAGCTTGCCCGCGCGTATCTGCCCGATCACCGACGGAATGGTGGCGAACATGAAGTCGATGCGTCCGGCCAGCAGGTCGTTGACCGCGTCGGCCCCCTTGTACGGCACGTGCGTGGCCTGCACCCCCAGTTGGTCCATCAACATATAGCTGGACAAGTGCGACGACGTGCCCACGCCGGTAGAGCTGTAGTTCAAGTGCTGCGCCTTTTTGACGTAAACCAGAAAGCTCTTGATGTCCTTGGCGGGCGAGGACGGCGGCACGACCAGCACGTTGGGCACGGTGGCGATCTGCACCATCGGCACCAGGTCGGTCAAGGGGTCGAACGACAGTTTGGCCAGCGACGCATTCACCGCGATGGGGCCCACGGAATTGACGATCAGCGTGTGCCCGTCGGGCGCGGCGCGCACCACGAACTCGGTACCGATGTTGCCGCCCGCGCCCGGTTTGTTTTCCACCACGAACGGTTGCTCCAGCTTCTTGGACAGCGCGTTGGACATGCTGCGCGTCAGCGTGTCGGTGGTGCCGCCGGCGGTGAACGCCACGATCACCTTCACAGGCTTGTCGGGGTAGTCGGCGGCTATGGCGGGCGGCGCGGTACAGGCGCAGGCCGCCGCTGCGGCGGCGAGCAGGGCTCGGGCAGTATTCATCGTTGTCTCCGTCCGTGGTTGTCGTTTGGATAGGTCGGCGCCGTGCCGCCACGTCGGCCGGCGCCATTGAAATGCAAGATCGAATGCAGGACTCCAATGCAGGAATCCGTCGTCGCTCAGGACGCCGGGGTCAATCCCGAAAGCCGGGGTCGATGCGGTCCAGCTTGCGCAGCAGGGCCGGCCATTCCATGACGCCGTAAGGGCGACGCGTGCCGGGCTGATAGTTGTTCCAGGTTTCTTCCAGCACGGCGGGGCTGACCTGGCGCAGCGGCGAGCCCGTGGCCATGGCCGCCAATTGGGAGCGGCAGGCCAGCTCCAGCCGATGCATCCAGTTAAAGGCCTCGCCCACCGTGCGGCCCACCGTCAGCGCGCCATGGTTGCGCAGGATCAGCGCTTCGCCCTGACCCAGGTCCTGCAACAGGGATTGCTGCTCTTGCAGGTCCAGCACCACGCCCTGGTAGTCGTGATAGCCAATCTTCAAAAAGCGCATGGCCGTCTGCGTCAACGGCAGCAGCCCGCAGTCCAGCGAGGCCACAGCCATCGATGCCCAGCTGTGCGTGTGGATCACGCAGTCCACGTCATGGCGCGCGGCGTGCACCGCGCTGTGGATCACGTAGCCGGCCTTGTTGATGCCGTAGTGCATGTCGCCAAAGTCCGGCTTGGCCAGGATGGTGCCGTCCAGGTCCACCTTGATCAGGCTGGACGCCGTGATCTCTTCGTACATCATCCCGTAGGGGTTGATGAGGAACGCGTTGTCTTCGCCCGGCACGCGGGCCGAGATGTGGTTGGCCATCATGTCGGCCATGCCGTAAAGCTCGACCAGCCGGTAACAGGCGGCCAGATCGACACGGGCCTGCCATTCCTGGTCGGAACAGTGCGGCCGCATGGAAGCAATGGGAAGCGTGCCCGGGCGTCGGGAGTCAGTGGTCATCAGCTTTGCAGAGGTCCGTTGCCGCGGCACCATGCCACGGCGTTCACCAATGCAATGTATGCGTGTGACCTGGCGTGGCCTAGCCCTGCGCCCGGCATGGGGGCATCACGAATCCAGAAGGGTGGCGCCGGGCCAGCCGCCGTGGCGCACCTGCGCACGCATCACGTCCACCAGCACCACGCGCGCGGCCAGCGCGGCGGGTGACAGTTCTTCGTCGTTGATGCAGTAGACGGCGTTGCGGCGGTATAGGAAGGGGTCGTCGATGGGGTGCATGTTCAACAGTCCGGCCTCGGCCCGCGCCACGGCGGCGCCCGGCTGGATGGTGGCGATGGGGTTGGCCTGCACCAGGTCCATCAAGGTCGTCAGCCCGTCCACTTCCACCGCCACCCAGGGCTCGATGCCGACGCGTTCGAAGGCGGCTTCTACCCAGGCGCGCAGGCCATGGGCCTTGCTGGTCACGGCCAGCGGCAGGCCGGCCAACTGGTCGATGGTGGCGGGTTCGCCGTCGGGCAAGGCGAACACGCCGCGCTGGGCCAGCAGGAACAATTTTTCGTCCAGCACCGGGATGGCGCTGCGGCCCTGGCTGCTGTCATTCTGGAACAGCACCGCCAGGTCCAGACGCCGGTTGTTCAGCTGGTCGCCCAGGTTGCCGGACAAGCCTTCGACCAGATGCAGCCGCACGTTGGGATAGCGTTCGGCCATGGCCGCGTAGAACGGCCGGGCCAACATGGACGCCGTGGTGGGCGCAAAGCCCACGCTGACCATGCCCGACAGCCGGGCCTCGCGCGCGGCGGCCACGGCGTGTTCTGCGTGCCGCAGTGTCAGCCGGGCCTGGCGCAGAAACGCGGTGCCGGCGGCGGTGGGCACCACGCCGGTGTGCGTGCGCATCAGCAAGCGCGTCGCCAATTCGCTTTCCAGGCGGCTGATCTGCTGGCTTAGCGCCGAGGCCACCACGCCCAGATCGCGCGCTGCCCGGCCGATGCTGCCAAGTTCTGCCACGCGCACGAAGTAGCGGAGTTGACGCAGTTCCATGGTCTTCAAAACGGGGACGGTAATAGCGGGATAGTAGCGGCACGCTTTGGTGGCGCGCATTTTTTTGCGCGGATGTCGTTCAAAAAAATGTCAGGTATCTGACTTGGCGCTGAACATCAAACGAAAATTGTTTACACTCGCATCCACAAAATTGAAGTCGGAACGGCCCGCCGCGGGGGCGGACACCGTTCGAGTCACGGGAGAAAGTCGATGCGCAAGTTGTTGTTGGGTGCGATGTTGGCCGCAGCGGTATTCGGGGGAACGGCCCACGCGGCGGCGGAACCCCGTGCTGTCGTCGCCACCTATTCGGATCTGGCGCTGGCGGGCTATGAAGATTCGCTGGCCGCCGCCAAGACGCTGCGCTCTGCCATCAACGCGCTGATCGCCAAGCCCAGCCCCGACACGCTGAAGGCCGCCCGCGAAGCCTGGCTGGCCGCGCGCGTGCCCTACCAGCAGACCGAGGCGTATCGCTTCGGCAACCCCATCGTCGACGACTGGGAAGGCCGCGTGAATGCCTGGCCGCTGGACGAAGGCCTGATCGACTATGTGGATGCCTCGTACGGCACCGACAACGACGAAAACGCCTACTACGCCGTCAACGTCATCGCCAATTCAAAGATTTCGGTCGGCGGCAAGACGGTGGACGTCAGCAAGATCACGCCGCAGCTGTTGTCCGAAGTGCTGCACGAAGCCGACGGCAACGAAGCCAACGTGGCCACCGGCTATCACGCCATCGAATTCCTGCTGTGGGGCCAGGACCTGAACGGTACCGGCCCGGCGCCGGCGGACCGCAAGGGCACGCCGCAAGAACGCCATTCGGGCAACCGCCCGCATACCGACTTCGACACCAAGCAATGCACGGGCGGCCACTGCGAACGCCGCGTGCAATTCCTGAAGGCCGTGACCGACCTGCTGGTGACCGACCTGGAAGAAATGGTCGGCAACTGGAAGAAGGACGGCGCGGCGCGCAAGGCCGTGGAAGAAGATCCCAAGGCGGGCCTGATCGCCATGCTGACGGGCCTGGGCAGCTTGTCGTACGGCGAATTGGCCGGCGAACGCATGAAGCTGGGCCTGATGCTGCACGACCCCGAAGAAGAGCACGATTGCTTCTCGGACAACACCCACAATTCGCACTACTACGACCAGATCGGTATCCGTAACGTCTACCTGGGCACCTACACCCGCATCGACGGCAAGCAGGTCACGGGCGCCAGCCTGTCTGAACTGGTCAAGGCGCGCGATCCCAAGCTGGACGCCGAAGTGCGCGCCAAGCTGGACGCCACCGTGGCGGCCATGCAGGCCATGAAGACGCGCGCCGAAACGGTGGAAACGTACGACCAGATGATTGCGGACGGCAATAAGGAAGGCAACGCCGTGGTGCAGGCCGCCATCGACGGCCTGGTGGACCAGACCCGTAGCCTGGAACGCGTGATCACGTTGCTTGAGCTTGGCAAGGTAGCCATCGAAGGTTCCGACAGCCTGGATAAACCTGACGCCGTATTCAAGTGAAACTCGTTCTAGCCGCCGTACTGGCGGCGTCGGCCTGCGCCGGCGCCGCCGCTGCCACCGAAGTTACTGCCGGGCGTGACGACCTAACGCCCGAAGACCAAAAACGCGTCACCGCCATCACCGCGCCCACGCGCGATTTCTCCAAGGTTGAAACCTTCGAGACCATGCAGGCCGGGGCGGCCACCACCAATAAACTGATCAACGCCGATATCTTTTCCCAGCCCTCGGCCAACATGAGCTTCGAGGGCCGCCAGGAATTTCAGGTGGGCAACGGCCTGTTCCGCAAGGACTGGGTGTCGGCGCCGGCATCGACGCAGGCCTCCGACGGCCTGGGGCCGCTGTTTAACGCGCGCTCGTGCCAGGCCTGTCACACGAAGGACGGGCGTGGCACCGTGCCAGGCTTCGACCCCCTGGAACGCACTGACGCCGTGGCGCTGCTGTTGCGCCTTGCGGTGCCGCGCGGGCCGGACCGTGGTCATCCGACGCTGGCGCCCGGCGAACTGGCCGAGTTGCCCGAACCCGTCTACGGCGTGCAATTGCAGAACTTCGCGGTGGCGGGGCTGCCGGCCGAAGGCCGCATGGAAATCGAATACGCGCCCATCGCGGTGGCATTGAACGGCGGCGAGACGGCCACGTTGATGAAGCCCACGTATCGCATCGAAAACCCGGGTTATGGCCCCCTGCGCGCCGACACGCAGATTTCGCCGCGCCTGGCGCCGCCCATGATCGGGCTGGGCCTGCTGGAATCCATACACGAAGCCGACATCCTGGCCAACGTGGGCGCGGACAAGCGCGACGGCATCGTGGGCAAGCCGAATTGGGTGACCGACGCGCGCAGCGGCAAGCGCGTGCTGGGCCGCTTCAATCTGAAGGCGGGCCAGCCCACCGTTGAACAGCAGAGCGCCGCCGCGTTCTCCAACGACATGGGTTTGTCCACGCCGCTGTTCCCGAAGCATTCGGGCGACTGCACGCCCGCGCAGAAGCAGTGCCTGGATATGCCGCATGGCGCGCAGCCGCGCTTTGGTCCGGAAGAGGTGCCGGCCAAACTGATGGACTTCGTGACCATCTATTCCACCAACCTGGCGGTGCCGCAGCGCCGCGATGCCGACGACGCGCGCGTGCTGGCCGGCAAGAAGCTGTTCTACCAAGCCAACTGCGTGGCGTGTCACGTGCCCAAGTACGTGACCAGCCGCAACGCCAAGCAGCCGGAACACCGGTTTCAGCTGATCTGGCCGTACACCGACATGCTGGTGCACGACATGGGCGATGACCTGGCCGATGGCGTGTCCGACGGCCAGGCCACCGGCCGCGAGTGGCGCACGCCGCCGCTGTGGGGCATCGGCCTGACCAAGACCGTGAATCCCACGGCGACGTGGCTGCACGACGGGCGCGCCCGTACGCTGCTGGAAGCGGTGCTGTGGCATGGCGGCGCGGGCAAACCCGCGCGCGATCGCGTCGTGGCGATGACGCCGGACGAACGCGCTGATCTGATTCGTTTCCTGGAGTCGTTGTGATGGCATCTATGACGCAAGCGGGGGTTAAGGCTGCGCGGGGCAGGGCGATTGCGTGGAATGCCCTGGTGACGAAGAGCGCCGCATTGAAGTCCACCGCGCTGAACGCCTTTGCATTGAAATCCTTGGCATCGAAGGCCACCCTGGCGGCCGCGCTGCTGGCCATGCCGCTGGCCGTGCAGGCGCAACTTTCCCCGGACCTGGGCGAGCGGCTGGCACGCGACTACGCCCGCCCGGCCGTCAGCAAGATGGTGGATGCCGCCGCCGCGCTGGATGGCGCGCTGGGCGGCTGGTGCGCCAGGCCGGATGCCGCCGGTGCCACGCGCGTGGCCGACGCCTATACACAGTTGGCGCTGGCGTGGTCCGGCGTCGAGATTCTGCGTTTTGGCCCGCTGGTGCAAGCCAACCGCTTTGAACGGCTGGCGTTCTGGCCCGACACGCGCGGCGTCATGCCGCGCCAGGTGCAGCAGTTGATCGCCGCGCAAGACGCCGCCTTGCTCGCGCCCGGCGCGCTGGCCGGCCGCAGCGTGGCGGTGCAGGGCCTGCCCGCGCTGGAATACGTGCTGTACGGCGACCCCGCGCTGCTCAAGCAGACCGGCGCGCCGACCTTTGCCTACGCCTGCGGCTATGCCCGCGCGGTGGCCGCCAACGTTACGACGATATCGCGCGATGTGGCCCAGGCCTGGAGCCCGCAAGGCGAGTTCGGCCGCCAGTTCGCCAAGCCGCAAGCCGGCAACGACCTGTACCGCGACCCCCAGGAAATTGCCGCCGAGGCCATGAAGGCCTTGTCGACCGGTTTGCAGTTTGCCCGCGACGTGAAGATCCTGCCGGTGTTGGGCGAGTCCCCCGACGCCGCGCGGCCCAAGCGCGCCGCGTTCTGGCGCAGCGGCATGTCCACGCGCTTGCTGGCGGCGAATCTGGATGGCTTGAGGGCGTTCTATCAGGCGGGCGCCTATGCCTTGCCCGCCGGCAGCGACTGGATGGATGTGTCCGTGCGCGGCGAATTGCAGTCCGCCGCCCAGACCTTGCAAGCCGTGCCCGCCCCGCTGGACGCCGCGCTGCAAGACGAAGAAGGGCGCCGCTTGTTGCTGTTGGCCTCGCTGACCATCCAGAACGCCAAGGCCATCGTCGACCAGGATCTGGCCCCGGCGCTGGGTGTCACCATCGGGTTCAATGCGCTTGATGGTGATTGACCGCCGCCGCTTCCTGATGCTGGCCACGGCGCTGGGCTTGTCGCCCAACGCCGCGCGGGCGGTGCTGCCCGCCGATGGCGGCGCGTTGTATCTCAGCGCGCGCAAGCGCGGCGGCCGCGACGAAGCCGTGTTGCTGAACGAGGCCGGGCACGACCGTCTGGTGGTGCCGATGCCCGCGCGAGGCCATAGCTTTGCCATCGACGCCGCGCGCCAGCGCGCGGTGGTGTTCGGCCGCCAGCCGGGCTTTTTTGCCGTGGCGTTTTCGTTGCGTGACAAGGGCCAGCCGCAGGCTTTGCCTGTGCCGGACGAACGCCATTTTTTCGGACATGGCGCGTTTATTGATGGCGGGCGCCTGTTGGCCGCCACGGAAAACGACTTCGAAGGCGGGCGCGGTGTGCTGGGCATCTACGATGCCTCGCCGGGCGGCGCGTGGCGCCGAATCGGCGAATTCGATTCGGCCGGTATCGGTCCGCACGAAGTCGTATTGATGCCGGACGGCAAGACGCTGTGCGTCGCCAACGGCGGCATCCTGACGCATCCCGATTACGGCAAGCTGGAACTGAACCTGGACACGATGCGGCCATCGCTGGCCTATATCGACGCGGCCAGTGGCCGGTTGCTTGAAAAGGTGGAGTTGCCGCCCACGCTGCATCGCTTGTCGATCCGGCATCTGGCGCTGGCGGCCGACGGCTGCGTGTGGTTCGGCTGCCAGTACATGGGACCGGCATCGGATCGGCCCGCGCTGGTCGGGCGGCATCGGCGCGGCGCGCCGCTGGAACTGTTCGAGGGGCCGGCCGAGACGCTGCGCAATATGCGCAACTACGTCGGGTCGGTCACGGTGGATGCGGCGGGCGGCGTCATCGCCACGTCCAGCCCGGTGGGCGGGCAGGTGATGTATTGGGACGCGGCCAGCGGCCGCTGCCTGGGCACGACGCCATTGGCCGACGGGTGCGGCGTGGCGCCCGCGCCCGAAACCGGGTTTCTGATCAGCAGCGGCCTGGGCGCCATGCTGCGCGCCGATGCCACGGGTTACCAGGCACCGGTGCTGCCGCCTTCGCGCGAGCTGTCCTGGGACAACCACTTCCGCGTCGTCAAAGCCTGACACTGCGCACGGCACTTACAAAGCTTGACATAGCAAGCCCGCGCCGCGCCCCTTTGCGTCGGCGTCATCTGATACAGTTTTCGGTTGTTATTTTTTGTGGAAAATTCCATGGAAGACGCCTTGAACGAATTCCACGCCTGGGCCCCCAGGCTGGTTGATATGGGCATCAATCTGTCGGTGGCCCTGCTGATCCTGATCATCGGCTGGTGGGTGTCGTCGCTGCTGGGCAGTTGGGTGCGACGTGCGGCAACGCGATCCAGCAAGATCGACCCGACCATCGTGCCGATGTTCTACAGCACGGTCGTGTGGGCCGTGCGCATCTTTACCGTCATCGCCGTGCTGGCGCGGTTTGGCGTGCAGACGGCCAGCTTGATCGCCGTGTTGGGCGCCGCCGGTCTGGCTGTGGGCCTGGCGCTGCAAGGTACGCTGCAAAACATCGCGGCCGGCATCATGCTGCTGATCTTGCGCCCCATCCGCGCGGGCGAATACATCGCCCTGAGCTCCGGCGCTGACGGCACGGTGGCCGAAGTGGGCTTGTTCCTGACCCGGCTGGTGCAAGGCGATGGCATCCACCTGACGCTGCCCAACAGCACCGTCTGGAACGCCACCATCACCAACTACAGCCGCAACAAAACGCGCCGCCTCGATATCCCGGTGCCGGTGCGCTATGGCGACGACCTGGATCAGGTGATGAACAAGCTTAAGGAAATCGTGGCCGCGCGCCCGGATGCGCTGATGGATCCGGAGCCGCAGATCAAGGTGTTTGAGTACAAGGAAAGCGGCGTCATCGTGAACGTGCGCGTGTGGGCGGAATCCAGCAAGTATTGGGATCTGCGCTGGGGCCTGTACCAGGAAATCCGCACCTCGCTGGAAGCGGCCGGCTTTCAGCCGCCGATTCCGCTGCGCGAAATCCAGAACCCCAAGACTGCCGGCAAGGCTGACGCGGCCACCTGATGGTCGCCAGCTTGTCGAGCATGCAAACGGGCGCCTTCGGGCGCCCGTTGTTTCATGCGGCCAAGAAGGCGTCCGCCATCTGGTCCGCCATCTGGTCCACCCTCTGGTTCGCCATCAAGCCTGCATCGCCAGCCGCGCCAGTTCCGATTTGATCCAGCCCGCGATCTCGCGTTGACGCTGGGCCGGCATGCGGTCGATGATGGCCGTGACACTGACGGCCAGCAGCGGCGAACCGTGCGAATCCAGCAGCGCGCAGCCCACGCCCAGCGCGCCACGTACCGCATGGTTGCCCACCACGGAATAGCCGCGCGCGCGGGTGTTGTCGATCAGCCGGTACATTTCCTGCGGCGTCATGCCGCCGTATTCGTCCAGCCGACCCGAATTGCGGTCGACGATGCCGCGTGCGATGTCGTCCGGCAGCGCGGCCAGCAGCGCCATGCCGCCTGAGCCCACGCCCAGCGGCTGGCGCTTGCCGGCGTAGGTGGCCAGGATCTGCACCGGATAGCTGCCGATCTCGCGATGCAGGCTGATGGAATCATCATCGTCGCGCACCACCAGGAACACGGCGTCGCCCGTGCGGTCCGCCAGGCGGCGCAACACGGGCAGCAGTTGACGCACGCGCGGATCGCGCGAGCGGGTGTCGGGGTCCACGGCCAGCTGGGCGCGATATTTCTTGGTGCCCGTCACGGGCAGCACCAAGCCGGCGTCCAACAGGGCGGCCAACAGGCGGTAGATGGTGGGGCGCTGTATGCCCGTCAAGCGGGCGATATCGGTCACGCTGAGGCCGTCGGGCCCTTGGTCGCGCAGGGCGGCCAGCACGGCAAGTCCGCGCCGCAACGTACGTGGGCCTGCGGCCGCGGCATCACTGTCTTGCATGCAAATCTCTGAAAACTTAGGGTTATTGCGGAACGGTCAAGGGAAAACCATTGTCCGTAGCGTGGACTCTACCTTGATGCAACCGTCGTGTATAGCTCAAAATGCGTCATCAAATAATTCGAATCGTCCATCTAATGGACAGTACCTGCACGGAGACACTATGACTACAGGTCAAAAGCCTGGCCTGCGGCGTTTTGCCGCCACCCTTCTGGCTACCGCCGCAAGCGCCTTCGCAATGGGTTCCGCCCATGCTGCATACCCTGACAAACCCGTCCGCATCGTGGTCGGATTTTCCGCCGGTGGTACCACCGACGTGATCGCCCGCATCATGGCCAAGGAACTGACCGAGGCCCTGGGCCAGTCGTTCGTGGTTGAAAACAAACCGGGCGCCGGCAGCAACATCGCCACCGACCAGGTGCAGCGCGCCGCCCCGGATGGCTACACGCTGCTGTTCGTGGCCGTCACCAGCGCCATCAACCAGACGCTGTACAAGAACGTCACGTTCGATCTGACCAAGGACTTCGCCCCGGTCGCCCTGGGCGCCAAAGTGCCCAATATCCTGGTCGTGAACCCGGAAGTGCCGGTCAAGTCGGTCAAGGAACTGGTCGATTACGCCAAGAAGAACCCGGGCAAGCTGGCTTTTGCCTCGTCGGGCAGCGGCACCTCCATCCACATGGCGGGCGAGCTGTTCAAGATGAAGGCGGGCATTGACGTGCTGCACGTGCCCTACAAGGGCAGCGCGCCGGCCATGACCGACCTGATCGGCGGCCAGGTGCAATTCATGTTCGACAACATGCCGTCGGCATGGCCGCACGCCCAATCGGGCAAGCTGCGCGCCCTGGCCGTCACCACCAGCGACCGCTCCAAGAGCGCGCCGGACCTGCCCACCATGAAGGAATCGGGCTTTACCGATTTTGACGTGTCCTCCTGGTTCGGCCTGCTGGCCCCGGCGGGCACGCCGCCGGAAGTGATCAACACGCTGAACGCCGCCATGCAGAAAGCGCTGGACAAGCCTTCCGTGCAGACCAGCTATGAAAAGCTGGGCGCCGTGGGCGTGAAGACCACGCCGGCTGAATTCGGCGCGTTCATCAAGTCGGAAGTCGAAGGCTGGGCCCCGGTGGTCAAGGCCTCGGGCGCCAAGGTGGACTGATAGCGGGACGCACCCCGGCCAGCACCAGTTGCTGCCGGGGCTGTGATCCCAAAGGGACGGGCCTTGCGCCCGTCCCTATTTTTTTGCGCCGCCGTTGCGCCGCGCGGTGGCCAGCATGGCGGTGCAGACGCCGCGCATCATGTCCACTTCGTCGCGCGTCAACGCCGGCCGCGAAAACAGATGGCGCATGCGCGGCATTAACTTCTTGGGATGCGCCGGGTCCAGGAACTGGACGCTGATCAGCGCTTCTTCCCAATGCGCCAGGAACGCCTGCACGGCCTCGCCCGAAGCGGGCTCGGCGCCGCGCGACGGCTCTTGCGCGGTCGACGCCGGCAACAGCGCCGCGCCTTGTTCCACCAGCAGGGCGTAGCGCAGCTCCCAGGCGGCCAGCTGCAAGGCCTGGGCCACGTTCAGCGAGCTGTATTCCGGGTTGGCGGGAATGTGGCAAATGCGATGGCACAGCGCGATTTGCGCGTTGGTCAGCCCGGCGCGTTCGGTGCCCAGCACCACGGCGGCCACGCCTTCGGCGGTACCGGCCAGATGCGCGCGGGCCAGGTCGGCCGCCTGACGGATGTCGCAGGGCGGAGGACCCAGGTCGCGCACGCGCGCGGTCAAGGCAAATGCCATGGTCACGGGCGCCAGCGCTTCTTCCAGCGACGGATAGATGCGCGCGTTTTCCAGCACGTCCAGCGCGCCGCTGGCCAAAGCCACGGCTTCGGGCTGGCTGGTTACATCTGGAAATTTAGGCTCTACCAAGACCAATTCGGAGAAGCCCATTGTCTTGATGGCGCGGGCCGCCGAACCCACGTTTCCGGGGTGGCTGGGGTTCACCATAATGAAGCGAACACG
The DNA here is from genome assembly GCF_001005835.2 of Achromobacter sp. LC458. Taxonomy (NCBI): domain Bacteria; kingdom Pseudomonadati; phylum Pseudomonadota; class Betaproteobacteria; order Burkholderiales; family Alcaligenaceae; genus Achromobacter; species Achromobacter sp. LC458. Next base: position 152,604 of record NZ_LBHW02000010.1, on the reverse strand, counting down.
TGAAAATGCTTGAGTCATTTAAAATGGCGCGTTTGGCTTCACGCCTTCCTGGTTTTTTGGGTCGATTTCCCCGTTGGGGCGACGACGATTCGGGGGGGCGGCAAGTGGCCTATCATCACGCGAACCCACCGCATACGTACGGAATTTTATGCACCCGATGCTCAACATCGCCATCAAGGCGGCCCGGCGTGCCGGCACCATTATCAACCGTGCCAGCATGGATTTGGAACGACTCAGCGTGGCTCGCAAGGGGCCGCGCGATTATGTCACGGAAGTCGATCGCGCCGCCGAGGAGTCCATCGTCGAGACACTGCATGCCGCTTACCCGGACCATGCCGTGCTGGGCGAGGAATTCGGGCTGCAAGGTCCCGACCAGGCCGAATTCCAATGGATCATCGATCCCCTGGACGGCACCACCAACTTCATCCACGGCCTGCCCAACTACGCCGTGTCGATCGCGCTGACCCAGCGCGGCCAAGTCACGCAAGCGGTCATCTATGACCCCTCGCGCAATGAACTGTTCACGGCCAGCCGTGGCAGCGGCACCTTCCTGAACGACCGCCGCGTGCGCGTCTCGGGCCGCACCCGCTACCACGAAGCCCTGTTGGGCGCGCACTGGCCCAACGCCGGCGATCCCGAACAGGGTTCGCAGCGTTTCCGCCATATGGCCGAAAGCGTCACGGGCGTGCGCCGCATGGGTTCCACCGTGCTGGACCTGGCCTACGTGGCCAGCGGCCGCCTGGACGGCTTCTGCGGCGTGGGCCTGAAGCCCTGGGATCTGGCCGCCGGCAGCCTGATGGTGCTGGAAGCCGGTGGCCTGATCGCCGATTTCGACGGCGAACAAGGCTGGATGGACAGCGGCAACGTCCTGGCCGCCACGCCCAAGATCTTCACGCAGTTGCTGACGTCGCTGAACCCGCCGTCCGCCGCCTGATCGCGCGGGCCGATGCGGCCTGCAACAGACCGGCCTTCGGGCCGGTTTTTTTTATGGCCCTCGCACGGCGAACACAAGCCATGCACATGGCTGAAAACCATTGGCCATCAGGCAAACGGAGGGCCGCGTGTCACCGGCATGTCACGAATTTTCCATGTACGATTACCGGTCGTGTAACTTCTGGAGCTCCTGATGGAGTGGCTGCTAGACCCCGCAGCGTGGGTCGGCTTGCTTACCCTGGTCGTCCTTGAGATCGTCCTGGGCATTGATAACCTGATTTTCATCGCCATCCTGGCGGACAAGCTGCCCCCTGCGCAACGCGACCGCGCGCGCATCATGGGGTTGAGCCTGGCCCTGATCATGCGGCTTGGCCTGCTGTCCGTCATGTCGTGGCTGGTCACCTTGACCACCCCCTTGTTCACAGTCGGTCCGGTGTCGCCTTCGGGGCGCGACCTGATCCTGATGGTGGGCGGCCTGTTCCTGCTATTCAAAGGCACGATGGAACTGCACGAGCGCCTGGAAGGCGGCCAGCACGCGGGGTCCTCCGGGCCGCGCGTGTACGCCAGCTTCTGGGTGATCGTTACGCAGATCGTGGTGCTGGACGCGGTGTTCTCGCTGGACTCGGTCATCACCGCCGTGGGCATGGTGGATCACCTTGCCATCATGATGATCGCCGTGGTCATTGCCATCGGCATCATGCTGCTGGCCTCCAAGCCGCTGACGCGGTTCGTCAACGCGCACCCGACCGTGGTGGTCCTGTGCCTGGGCTTCTTGCTGATGATCGGCTTTTCGCTGCTGGCCGAAGCCTTTGGCTTCAAGGTGCCCAAGGGCTACCTGTATGCGGCCATTGGTTTCTCGGTAGCCATCGAAGCGCTGAACCAGGTGGCGCGCCGCAACCTGCTCAAGCTGGACGCCCGCCGCCCGATGCGCGAACGTACCGCGTCGGCCGTGCTGCGCATGCTGGGCAAGCGCCCGCCCACCAGCGACGAAGCCGACCTGCCCAATGCCGACGGCCCGGCCATCCCGGCGTTCGGCGTGGAAGAACGCAACATGGTCAGCGGCGTGCTGACGCTGGCCGAACGTTCCATCCGGTCGATCATGACGCCGCGCACGGATGTGTCCTGGGTCAATATCGACGACGACCCGGAACTGATCCGCCGCCAGTTGACCGAGGCGCCGCACAGCTTTTTCCCGGTGTGCCGGGGGTCGCTGGACGAAGTGCTGGGCATCGCGCGGGCCAAGGACCTGGTCGCCGACCTGATCACCGAAGGCCGCGTGCGCCGCAACCGGCTGCGCGATCCCATCATCGTGCACGAGTCGATCGGCATCCTGCGGTTGATGGACACGCTGAAGCGTTCGCGCGGGCAGCTGGTGCTGGTGGCCGATGAATTCGGCGCCATCGAAGGGCTGGTTACCCCCATCGACGTGTTCGAGGCCATCGCCGGTGAATTCCCCGACGAAGACGAACTGCCCGACATCGTGGCCGACGGCGACAACACCTGGAAGATCGACGGTGCGGCCGACCTGCACCACGTCGAACAGGTGCTGGAAACCGAAGGGCTGGTCGACGAGGCCCAAGACTTTTCCACCCTTGCAGGCTACCTGCTGTCACGCTTTGGCCACCTGCCCAAGCCCGGCGATGTCTGCGAACACGAAGCCCATCACCAGCGCTTCCGCTTCGAGGTGCTGGAAATGGACGGCCGCCGGATCGCGCTGGTGCGCGTTGAAAAGCGGCCACAGGAAATGCTGTCGGACGAAGCCCCGCTGGCCAACGATTAACCGGAACCCCTACCTATCGTGACTGACAACGCGCTCTATCTGATCAAGGCCTTCATTCTTGGCATTCTTGAAGGCCTGACCGAGTTCATCCCCGTGTCCAGCACCGGCCACCTGATCCTGGTGGGCGACTGGATCAACTTTCAGTCCGGCGATGGCAAGGTGTTCGAAGTGGTCATCCAGCTGGGCTCGATCCTGGCGGTGATGTGGGTGTTCCGCGCGCGGCTGATGCAGCTGATCCGGGGCACCTTGACCGGCGTGGCCAGCGAGGTGGCCTTCACCCGCAACCTGATCATCGCGTTTCTGCCCGCCGCGGTCATCGGCGCCATCTTCATCAAGACCATCAAGTCGGTGTTCTATCACCCCGGCGTGGTGGTGGTGACGCTGGTGGTGGGCGGCCTGATCATGCTGTACGTGGAACGCCGGACGCATCACACCCCGGGCGACGCGCCGGGCGCCGCCGACGACACGGCGTCCGACGAACGGGCATCGGCGCACACGCTGGAACAGATCACCTGGAAGCAGGCGCTGGGCGTGGGCGTGGCCCAGTGCTTTGCCATGATCCCGGGCACGTCGCGGTCGGGCGCCACCATCATCGGCGGCATGATCGCCGGCATCCAGCGCAAGACGGCCACGGAGTTCTCGTTCTTCCTGGCCATGCCCACGATGCTGGGCGCGGCCGTTTTCGATATGTACAAGAACTTCGGCCTGCTGACCCAGCACGACCTGTCCGGCATCGCCGTGGGCTTCATCGCGGCGTTCCTGAGCGCGATGGTGGTGGTGCGCGCGGTGCTGCGCTTCGTGGCCAACCACACGTACCGCGTGTTTGCCTGGTATCGCATCGTGTTCGGCGCGGTGGTCGCCGCGTGGATCTTCACGCGCTAGTCCCTTTCAGTCGCGCATAAAAAATGGCCTCGCGGTTGCGAGGCCATTTTCATGGTGCGGCCGTTGCCGGCATTGCACAGCGTTCGGCTTTGTCCTGAGTCTTACTCTTACGATTCCGTTTCCAGGTCGTAGAACGTCAGCCCATCGCTATCGATGATCAGCCAGCCACCGCGCGGGGGCGACACGTGGTCGCAATCCCAGTCGGGCAGCACCCAGCGTTCACGCTTCTTGCCGTCCACGTCCAGCACGTGACGCGCCGGGCGATGCGTGTGGCCATGGACCAGTACGGGCACGCCGCTGTCGCGGAAGATCGCCTCGATGGCGGCGCCATTGACGTCCATGATTTCCATGGACTTCGTCTGGTTGGCTGCCTGGCTTTCGCCGCGAGCCTGCTGCGCCATCGCCAGGCGCTCGGGGATGGTCTTGGCCAGGAACTCGGCTTGCCACTGCGGATTGCGGACCATCTTGCGGAACTGCTGATACGCGGCGTCGTCCGTACAGAACTCGTCGCCGTGCGTCAGCAGCACCGGGCCGGCATCCGTTTGCAGCAGGGCGGGCTCGGGCAAGAGCTTGGCGCCCACCGCCGTAGCCAATTCTTCCCCGATGAGGAAGTCGCGGTTGCCGCGCCCCAGCCATACCGGGATGCGTGCGCTGGTGTCGCGCAGCGCCGTCAGCACCGTGGCAAGCCACGGCGGTGCGGCGCGGATCACGTCATCGCCGATCCAGGCGTCAAAGATGTCGCCCGGCAGCAGCAACGCGGCAGCTTCCTGCCGCGCGGCCTCCAGAAACGCCAGGAATGCCCCGGAGGTGGCCGGCGTGGCCGGCCCCAAGTGCAGGTCGGACGCCAGCCAGATCGGGCCGGGCAGGGCAATCTTAATCAAGAATCTCGGCCTTCTCGATGATCACGTCTTCGTTGGGCACGTTCTGGTGGAAGCCCTTGTTGCCGGTCTTCACGCCCTTGATCTTTTCGACCACGTCGGTGCCTTCGGTGATGGTGCCGAACACAGCGTAGCCCCAGCCGTTCGGCGTGGGCGACGTGAAGTTCAGGAAATCATTGTTGGACACGTTGATGAAGAACTGCGCGGTGGCCGAGTGCGGGTCGCTGGTGCGGGCCATCGCCAGGGTGTACTTGTCGTTCTTCAAGCCGTTGTTGGCTTCGTTTTCGATCGGGGCATGCGTTTGCTTTTGCTTCATGCCGGGTTCGAAGCCGCCGCCCTGGATCATGAAACCGTCGATCACGCGGTGAAACACCGTGCCGTTGTAGAAGCCTTCCTTGACGTAGGTCAGGAAATTCTCGACGGTCTTGGGCGCCTTGGCGGCATCCAGGGTGATGACCATATCGCCTTGGTTCGTAACAAGCTTGACGCGCGGGTTGGTGCTCATGGCTTTTGTGCCTTCAGAAGTAGTGGTGGTGGAGGAGGCCGCTGGGGCGGCGCTGACAAGCGCTGGGGCAAATGCGGCCAGCGCGAACGAGCACGCCGTCAGGCGCAGCAGGTGGAAGGGTGAGTAACGGGACATCATTTGCCTTGTTTATCCTTCAGCATGGTTTCGACTTCACGGGCCTTCTCCTGCATGCCGGGCACGCCATCGCTGGCGGCCTTCTTGTAAGTGCGCAGGGCCTGTAGAAGTTGCAGATCGCCCAGGTTGGCTCGGGCGGCGGCGTAGCCGGGGTCAGCGCGTAGTGCCATTTGGAGGGCGTCTTGCGCTTTTTCAAGTTCACCGCGGCTGGCATATAGAGCGGCCAGGTTGTTCCAAGGTTCCGGCAACTCGGGGAAACGCGTGGTCATGTCGGTGTAGATGTCGATGGCTTCGCCCGTGCGGTTCAGGGCGGCCAGTGCGCGCGCGTGCTGGAACATCAACTGCACATCGGTGCCGCGTTGGTCCTTGATTTCGGCCTCGCGCTTTTCGATCATCGCCAACGCTTCTTCGTTATCGCCGCGGTTCAGCAGCATTTCGATGCGGTTGGTGATCTGTGAGGGCGACGGCGTCAAGCGCGTGTCGACACCGGGCTTGGCTGCTTCCAGCAGTTTGGCCAGACTGTCCCAGCCGCCTTCGGGGGGGATGGGGTCCAGGGTGGTGCGCGTGGCGTTGGGGCTGGCCCCACCGCCGCCGGCCATCGACTGGGCAAGGGCGCTACCGGCCGGCGCGCCGGCAAAGGCCAGCGCGAGCAGGGCGACACAAAAACGCGGCTTGATAGTCACGTGGGTATCCGTTAAAAGTCGTGGCCGGGCAGCACTTACGCGTGCGACCGGGCCGCTTGCTATACTTGACGACCGCCATTTTAGCCCCGGTTGCGTTTTTGTTTCGGCAAGAGCTTGAGCTGGAACAGAGATGTCGAGCTGGAGCCCCCCGGCAGGACGCACGGTACCGGGGATATCACCGGTACCGGGGGTATCGAGGGTATCGGCGGTACCGGGGGTATCGGTGACACCGGTGATACCGGTGATACCGGCGTATCGTCCCGCCCCAGCAACTTTTTCCGATTTCGCCGCGGAAAGCAATCAGACCAATACATAAGCGCCATGCTGCAAATCTACAACACGTTATCGCGTACCAAAGAACCGTTCAAACCGGCCCAGGCTGGTCAGGTGCGCATGTACGTGTGTGGCATGACCGTGTACGACTTCTGCCATCTGGGCCATGCCCGCATGCTGGTGTCGTTTGACGTCGTGCAGCGTTGGCTGCGCGCCAGCGGTCTGGCCGTGAACTACGTGCGCAATATCACCGACATCGATGACAAGATCATCCGTCGCGCCGTGGAAACCGGCCGCCGTATCGGCGAGGTGACCGAGTTCTATATTGCCGCCATGCATGCCGACGAGCGCGCGCTGGGTGTTCAATCGCCCGACCGCGAGCCGCGCGCCACGCAATACGTGGGCGACATGCTGGACATCATCGGCAAGCTGGAGCAGAACGGCCTGGCCTACCAGGCCGACGACGGCGACGTGAACTACGCCGTGCGTGGCTTTGCCGGTTACGGCAAGCTGTCCGGCAAGACACTGGACGACCTGCGCGCCGGCGAACGCGTGGCGGTGGGCTCGGCCAAGCGCGACCCCCTGGACTTCGTGCTGTGGAAGTCGGCCAAGGCCGACGAACCCGCCGACACCAAATGGGAATCGCCCTACGGCATGGGCCGCCCCGGCTGGCACATCGAATGCTCGGCCATGAGCCAATCCTTGCTGGGCCTGCCGCTGGATATCCACGGCGGCGGTCCCGACCTGAAATTCCCGCACCACGAAAACGAAATCGCGCAGACCGAAGGCGCGTTCGGCGGCACGCTGGCCAACATCTGGATGCACTGCGGCCCGCTGATGGTGGATTCTGACAAGATGTCCAAATCGTTGGGCAACTTCCGCACCATCCGCCAGACCGTGGCGTTGGGCGACCCGGCGGCGGACGACGCCGACTACCGCGTCAACCCGCGCGAAGCCGAAATGGTGCGCTTCTTCATTGTGCGCAACCACTATCGCAGTTCGCAGAACTACACCCCCGACAACCTGGTCGACGCGCAAAACGCACTGGACCGCCTGTACCAGGCCTTGCAGAACGTGCCGGCCGACGACCAGGGCATCGACTGGAGCGAGCCGCAGGCCCAGGCCTTCAAGGCGGCCATGGACGACGACTTCAACAGCTCGGGCGCCGTGGCGGCCCTGTTTGAACTGGCCACCGAGGCCAACCGCGACAAAAACGCGCGCAGCGCCGGCCAGTTGAAGGCGCTGGCGTCGTTGTTGGGTTTGTTGCAGCAGGACCCGGCAACGTACTTCCAGTCGCCCACGCGCTATTCGGCCGCCGCTATCGAGCAGGGCCCGCGCGCCACGCTGGACGCGGCCGCCATCCAGTCGCTGATCGATGCGCGCGCCGCCGCCAAGGCCGCCCGTGACTTCGCCGAGGCCGACCGCATCCGCGCCGAACTGCGCGAGGCCGGTATCGAACTTGACGACAAGCCGGGTGGCTTGACGCAATGGCGGCGGGCCTGAGCCCAGTGGATACGCCTGATATGTCCGCTGCCGATCTCGACATTCCCAAGCCTGACTATTGGGAAGCGGCCGTCGCCCATCTGATGCGGCGCGACCGCATCCTGAAAAAAGTCATCCCGCAGCATCCCGAGGTGTGGCTCACGTCGCGCGGCACGCCGTTCGTGACGCTGGCGCGCGCCATCATCGGGCAGCAGGTGTCCACCAAGGCGGCCGACGCCGCCTGGACCAAATTCATCGAAGCCGTCGGCAAGCGCCCCACGCCCGTGGCCGTACTGCGCGTAGGCGTCGATGGCTTGCGCCGCGCCGGCTTGTCCCAGCGCAAGGCCGAGTACGTGCTGGACCTTGCCGTGCACTTCGGCGAACGCCGCGTCCACCCTGAAAAGTGGGCGGCCATGGACGACGAAGCGGTTATTTCTGAATTGGTCGCCATCCGGGGCATTGGGCGCTGGACGGCGGAGATGTTTTTGATTTTCAATCTACAGCGGCCTGACGTCCTGCCGCTGGATGATCCAGGGTTGCTCAAGGCAATCTCGCTTCACTATTTCAGTGGCGAGCCTGTCTCGCGCTTCGAGGCTCGCGAAGTCTCGCTGGCGTGGCAGCCCTGGCGTACCGTGGCGACCTGGTATCTATGGCGCAGTCTGGAACCGACACCGGTTCAATACTGATGCACACCAGGCAGCCCATCTACGGAACCACACTACATGCGCAATACATTTCTGGAATTTGAACAGCCGCTGGCCGAACTTGAAAACAAGATCGAGCAGCTGCGCTATGTGCAGGCCGATTCTGCGGTAGACATCTCCGACGAGATCGGGCGTCTTCAGCAAAAAAGCCAGACCTTGGCCAAGGAGATCTACGCCAAGCTCACGCCGTGGCAGACGGCCCTTGTCGCCCGCCACCCCCAGCGTCCCTACACGCTGGACTACGTGCGCGAAATGTTCACCGACTTCCATGAACTGCACGGCGACCGCATGTACGCCGACGACCAGTCCATCATCGGCGGCCTGGCGCGCTTCAATGGCACGCCCTGCATGGTCATCGGCCATCAAAAGGGCCGCGACACCAAAGAACGCGCCGCCCGCAACTTCGGCATGCCGCGTCCGGAAGGCTATCGCAAGGCCCTGCGCCTGATGCGCCTGGCTGAAAAGTTCGGCGTTCCCGTGTTCACCTTCGTGGACACCCCCGGCGCATACCCGGGCATCGGCGCCGAAGAACGCGGCCAGTCCGAAGCCATCGGCCACAACCTGTACGCCATGGCCGAACTGAAAGTGCCCGTGATCTGCACGATCATCGGCGAAGGCGGTTCCGGCGGCGCGCTGGCCATTGCCGTGGGCAATGCCGTGCTGATGCTGCAATACGCCACCTACGCCGTGATTTCGCCCGAAGGCTGCGCGTCGATCCTGTGGCGCAGCGCCGACAAGGCGCCCGATGCCGCCGAAGCGCTGGCCATCATCGCGCCGCGCCTGAAAGACCTGGGTCTGGTTGACCGCGTCGTCAACGAACCCGTGGGCGGCGCCCATCGCGACCCGCGCGTCATGGCGCGCTTGCTGCGCCGCGCACTGGCCGACGCCCTGCGCCAACTGCAAGGTATGACGCCCGAACAGCTCGTAGAGCAGCGTGTGCAACGCCTGCTGTCCTACGGCGCTTATACGGAAGTGCGCGCGTAGCCCCGGCGAAGGCGCCGGCTGGTACGCCGGCGCCACGGCCGCGCTGCCCGCGCTCCAAATCATGAATGCGCACCCCACGCCCGACACGCCCGACCAGGCCGAGTCGGGCGTGTCGCATTGCGCGTCCGCAGCGCCGTCGGCGTCGACGGAAAAGGGGGCGGTGCCATCCGCTGCGTCTTCGGTGTCGACAGCCGGGCAGACGGTGTTGCCGGCCAAGGCGTCGGTGTCGGCCGCAGGGCGACCGGCGTCAACGGTTGTGCTGCCGACATCGCCCGCGCTGACCGTGGCGTTGCGAGACGCCTTGCACGCGCTGCCCGCCCGTCCCGCACGGCTTGCTGTCGCGTTGAGCGGGGGCGCCGACTCGGCCATGCTCGCCGTGCACGCGGCGGCCGTTGCGCATGATCTTGGCATCGGCCTGTCGCTATTGCACGTGCATCACGGCTTGCAGGACGCGGCCGATGAATGGGGCAGGCAAGTCCATGCGCTGGGCGCATTGCTGGGCCTGCCGGTGCAGGAAGCGCGCGTGCAGGTCGAGCAAGCGGCGGGCAAGGGCATCGAGGCCGCCGCGCGCGATGCCCGCTATGCCGCGCTGGCGCGGTTGGCACAGGCAGAAGGCGCGACTCACGTATTGCTGGCGCATCACCGCAACGATCAGGCGGAAACCGTTTTGCTGCGGCTGCTGCGCGGCACCGGCCTGCTGGGCATGGCCGCGATGTCGCCGGTCTCGCAACGCGACGGCATCGCCTATGTGCGCCCCTGGCTTGCGCAGGACCGCGCGACGATCCTGCTGGCCGCCGACGCCGTGCGGCAAGCGTGCGGCTGGCAACCCGTACAAGACCCCACCAACGCCGATCCCCGCTACACCCGCGCCGCCGTGCGCGAACTGCTGGCGCCCGTGCTGGACAAGCGCTGGCCCGGCTGGCGTGCCATCGTGGCGCGGCATGCCACGCACATGGCCGAAGCGGCGCAGATCCTGGATGAAGTCGCGCGCGAAGATTTTGCCCGTCTGGACCCCGGCCCCGACGGCGCCAGCTTTTCACTGAAGGCGTGGCGCGAATTGTCCCCGCCGCGCCAGTCGCAGGTGCTGCGCTTCTGGTTGCAACAAAACGGTGCGCGCATGCCCACGGACGCGCGCCTGCGCGACCTGCTGCGCCAGCTACGTGAACTGCACAGCCTGGGGCATGACCGGCAACTGCGGGTGCGGCAACCCGGCCATGTCGTGCGCTGCCATCGCGGGCGCGTGTGGATCGAAGCGCAGGAATAAATCCCGGTTTCAGGAAAGAATCCACGAAAAATAGCCGCGCAATGAACATAAATTTCCTCAAACTGAGCAAATTTTTACCGCCGCGCTAGAATATATGGTTTTGCCCGTCACCACTTTGCGGCGGGTTTCCAGCCAGAGTACGAGATGTCCCTGATCGTTCATAAATATGGCGGTACTTCGATGGGCTCGGTCGAGCGCATTCGGAACGTGGCGCGTCGCGTCGCGAAGTGGCACGCCGCCGGCCACCAGGTTGTTGTAGTGCCGTCGGCAATGGCGGGCGAAACGAATCGCCTGCTGGGTCTGGCGCGCGAAATTTCGCCGCAGCCCGATAGCCGCGAACTCGATATGATCGCCGCCACCGGCGAGCAGGCCAGCAGCGGTTTGCTGGCCATTGCGTTGCAGGCCGAAGGCGTGCCGGCGCGCAGTTATGCGGGTTGGCAAGTGCCCGTGCGCACGGATTCGTCCTTCACCAAGGCGCGCATCAGCTCGATCGACGACGCCCGCATCCGCGGCGACCTCGACGCAGGCCGCGTGGTGATCGTGACCGGCTTCCAGGGCATCGACCCCGAAGGCCACATCACGACGCTGGGCCGTGGTGGTTCGGATACCTCGGCCGTGGCCGTGGCCGCCGCCATCAAGGCCGACGAATGCCTGATCTACACCGACGTGGACGGCGTCTACACGACCGATCCGCGCGTGGTGCCCGAAGCGCGCCGTATGGCCGTCGTTTCCTTCGAGGAAATGCTGGAAATGGCCTCGCTGGGCTCCAAGGTGCTGCAAATCCGCTCGGTGGAATTCGCCGGCAAATACCGTGTTCCGGTCCGGGTCCTGTCCTCGCTGACCGACCCGCTCATTCCGCTCGACGAAGAAATGGTCTCGGGCACGCTGATTACTTTTGAGGAAGACGAAAAAATGGAAGCCGCCGTTGTCTCCGGCATCGCCTTCAGCCGCGACGAAGCCAAAATCACCTTGCTGGCGGTGCCCGACAAACCGGGTATCGCTTTCTCCATCCTGGGCCCGGTCGCCGCCGCCAACATCGATGTCGACATGATCGTGCAGAACCAGTCCGTGGCTGGCACGACCGACTTCTCGTTCACCGTGAATCGCAACGAATTCGCGCGTGCCGTCGACCTGCTCAAGCGCGAAGTCATCCCCGCCGTGGGCGCGCGTGAACTGTCCACCGACGAGAAGGTCGCCAAGGTCTCCATCGTCGGCATCGGCATGCGTTCGCACGTGGGCGTGGCCAGCCTGATGTTCCAGACGCTTTCGCAAGAAGGCATCAACATCCAGATGATCAGCACCAGCGAAATCAAGACGTCGGTCATCATCGACGACAAGTACATGGAATTGGGCGTGCGCGCGCTGCACAAGGCCTTTGGCCTGGACCAGGCACCCGCCGCCAAGGAATAAAGGCAGCGGATCGGCACGTTTTTTTTGATTGATGGCCCCGTTGGCGGGCAAGCACCAAAAAATTCGTGCTAGAATCTCGTTCTCTTTTCGGAGACGTGCCCGAGAGGCTGAAGGGGCTCCCCTGCTAAGGGAGTATGTGGCTAAAAACTGCATCGTGGGTTCGAATCCCACCGTCTCCGCCAGATCTTCGGCGCTGGTCCTAAACAACCAGCGCTGAATTAAAAAACCCGCAATCGCGAAATCGATTGCGGGTTTTTTTCATTGGCGCGTGTCGTTCGTGGGGGTATTGGTCGTCGGCGCTTTTTTCATCAGCGTTTTTTCATCAGCGCGTTTTGCATTCCAGCGCGGATAGCAAACCGTGCGCCTGCTCCACGACATCCGCATCGTTCGGCCTGAACGGCATCGGCAACGCTTGCGACAGGCCCTGGTATTGCGCGTGGCTGCTGCGGGCGTAGGCGGGGTCGTAATGGCGGTCGATGAGCTCGCGCGCCAGATCGATGCGGCGGCCGTCGTCCACCATCTGCTGCCAGCCCTGGATCACTTCGCGGCTATGCAGGCCCAGCATGCGTTGCAGCTGGGCTTTCAACCATTCCGGGTTTTCGAATAGCTGCGCGTAGTCCTGTTGAAGGAACGCGGCGCGGTCTTCGCGCGTGGATGCCACGTTGACGCATACGCCTTCATGCATGGCTTGCAGCAAGGCGGGCGGCAACTCGACGGCGCCTATCTTGCGGCTCTCGGCTTCAACGAACACGGGTTGTGATGCGTCCAGCGCGCGAAGGCGTGCGGCAAGCAGCGTGTCGAAGTGCTTTTGCGAAGGCTGCGCCACGCCGGGCAGGGCGCCCAGCAACGAGCCCCGGTGCGAGGCCAGTTGTTCCAGGTCCAGCGTCTGCGCGCCGGCTTGCGCCAGCGCGTTCAGCAAGCGCGTCTTGCCGCTGCCGGTGGGGCCGACCAGCACCACGCAGTGCAAGGCCGCAGGCAAGGTCGCCAGCGCTTGCAGCGTGGCGCTGCGATAGCTTTTGTAGCCGCCGTCCAGCTGCCGCGCGCGCCAGCCTATCATGTTGAACATCAGCGTCATGGAGCCGGACCGCTTGCCGCCGCGCCAGCAATAGATCAGCGGGCGCCAGCCTTGCGGCCGGTCGGCGAAGCGCGTTTCCAGATGCTGGGCGATGTTGCGGGCGACCAGCGCGGCGCCCAGTCGAGACGCTTCGAACGGCGACGCCTGGCGGTACAGCGTGCCGACCTGTACGCGTTCTTCATTACTGAGCACGGGCGCGTTGATAGCGCCCGGGATGTGATCGTCGGCGTATTCAAGCGGCGAGCGTACGTCGATGATTTCATCGAAGTCGTGCAGCTTGTCCAGACTTACCAGCAGGTGTTTCACGATGACGGCCAAGAGATAAGGGGGCAATGGAAGCGGCCACTAGGATAGTGCTTTCTGGCGGCGTGGGTTCACGATTGCGATGGCAATGGCTGCCGTATCCGACCCGCGCCGCCATGCGATATTCCAACGCCCCGACTTGCACGTTTTCTGAAACAACGCTATTATTCAAGGCTTGCTTTTTGACGCGCCCGTAGCTCAGCTGGATAGAGTACCTGGCTACGAACCAGGGGGTCGTAGGTTCGAATCCTGCCGGGCGCACCAAGTTTTCTAGAGTGGTTTTTTTGTAGGGTGGTTTGTAGAACGTAGCGGATTCGTTTCGCGAAATTCGGCAAAAGAACTTGCGAAAAAAACTTCAAAAAAAAACTCAAAAAAACTTAGAAAAAAAAAGCAAAAGCAGTAAAAATGGTGAAATTGTTCTGATATAATTTTGCCTCTTTGTCGGAGCGCCCGTAGCTCAGCTGGATAGAGTACCTGGCTACGAACCAGGGGGTCGTAGGTTCGAATCCTGCCGGGCGCACCAAGTTTCACGTCACACTGAAACGCCGAACAAAGAAAATGAAAAGGCCTTTGATCATTGATCGAAGGCCTTTTTGTTTTGCGCGGACGCTTCTTTGCTTTCGTCTTCAAAGCCCCAGTTCCCAACGCTTGCCCAATCGTCGCCCAGCAGTTCAGCCGGGTGCATCGTGCGGTCGGAACCGTTGCCGCATTTCATGGCGTCGGATGCGCAGTATTGATCGCAGCCCCAGCAGACCCGTTCGGGGCGCTTGGGATGCATCGGAAATTTCTTGGCCATGCTGTGCCTCATCAGGGAATCGCTGTCGCGCAGATGCTCGCGGCCTGCCGTGGCGGGCAGCTGAAATTTCAGCGTACTGCGCGGCCCGCACCGCGTTCCTTGACTTGAAGCAAACGATGATGAAGCCCAGGGCATGAAGCAAACGTGATGAAGCAAACGTGATGAAGCAAAGGGGATGAAGCCGACAAGGGCGCAGCCGTGCCCGCTACCCAGTGCATTTTCCCGCACCGATTTGCACGATGTGGTTTTTCCATGTTATAAACACGCCTCTTTCGGGGCGCCCGTAGCTCAGCTGGATAGAGTACCTGGCTACGAACCAGGGGGTCGTAGGTTCGAATCCTGCCGGGCGCACCAACTTATATCGAACACGTGATGGCAATGCGATAAGCAACGCAATCGCGGTTCCGCCAAAGCGCAACAGCGCGTAGGCCTTGCAAGAAAACGAAGCGGCTTGATGGTCATCCATCAAGCCGCTTTTGTTTTGTCCGGGGCGGACCGTCAGACCCGTATCGTCAGACCCGTATCGTCAGACCCGTATCGTCAGACCCGCATCACCATACCCGTATCACCCGGCCCGTCTGCGCGCCTTCCACGCTGCGGCGATAGGCCAGGGCCACCCGCGATGCGGGCGCCGCTTCAAAGCCCGGAAAATACGGCCCGTAGGCCTGCATGGATTCCTGCAACACCGTCGGGCTGACCGCGTTGATCCGCAAACCTTGCAGCTCTACCGCCGCGCCGCGCACGAAGCCGTCGATGGCGGAGTTCACCGCCGATGCGTTCGCGCCATACCGGATCGGTTCGTCACTGACGATCCCGCTGGTCAGCGTGATGGACCCGCCCGCGTTCAAGTAGTGTTGCCCGATCAGCGCCACGTCCACCTGGCCCAGCAGCTTGTTGTGCAGCCCGATCTTGAACTGTTCGGCCGTCATCTCGGCCAGCGGGCCGAAGTGCATCGCGCCGGTGGTCGAGACAATGGCGTCGACCTTGCCCACGCGTTCGAACAGGTTGCGGATGCTGTCGCTGCGCGTGATGTCCACTTGGTACTGGCCGCTGGTGTTGCCCACGGCGATGATGTCGTGGCGTTGGCCGAGTTCTTCGGCAACCGCGCGGCCGATGGTGCCGGTTGCGCCGATCAGGATTAATTTCATGGAAGCCTCCGGGCCGTGCCCGTTGTTTGGTTAGCATTTGCGAAGCGCTGGCGCCGCGCCAGTGCATAGAGGCATTCTCGCTTTTCGCTATCCGTGGAAAAATCCGCACATGGTGCAAACACTTCACACTCCGGGTGCGTAATTCATGGATCGCTTGCTCAGCATGGAAGTCTTCGTGGCGGTCGTTGAGTTGGGCAGCCTGACCGCGGCGGCGGCGCGGCACGAGATGTCGGCGGCCATGGCGGCCAAGCACGTCAAGGCGCTGGAATCGCGATTGGGCCTGCGCCTGTTGAACCGCACCACGCGCCGACAAAGCCTGACCGAAGCGGGCCAAGCCTATTACGCGCGCAGCAAGACCATTCTGGAAGACATCCGCGACGCGGAGCAGGGCGCCGAGGCCTTGCGGCTGACGCCGCGTGGGCATCTGCGCATTACGTCCACGGTGACCTTCGGTTCGCTGGCGTTGACGCCGGCCATTGCCGACTATCTGTCCGTCTATCCCGACGTGAGCGTCGAGCTGGTGCTCAGCGACATGGTGGAAGACATTGTGGCCGCCCGCTACGACGTGGCGGTACGTATCGGCGAGCCGGCCGATTCTGGATTGATCGCGCGCACAATCGGCCGCTACCAAATGGTGATCTGCGCCGCGCCCGCGTACCTTGAACGCTATGGCACGCCCGCCACGCCAGACGATCTGATGCAGCATCAATGCCTGGATTTTTCGTACTGGAGCCGCCGCACGGGCTGGCAGCTGTCGGGGGACGACGGCAGCCAGGCCGGCTACCCCACCGGCCGCTTCGTGTCGAACAACGGGCAGGCGCTGCGTCAAGCCGCGCTGGCGGGCTTTGGCGTGGTGTTGCAGCCCGAGCTGTTGCTGCGTGAGGATATGCACGCCGGCCGGCTAGTGCCGATCCTGCAACCGTATTGGCCCGCCGCGCGGCCCATTACGCTGCTGTACCAGAAGGACAGGCAGGCGCTGCCCAAGCTGACCACCTTTGTGGACTTTCTGGTCGAACGCTACACACGATAGTGGCCGGCGCCCAAGGCAAGGCGCCTGTTGTCAGCGTTTTGCCGGCCTCTTACCGGCCTCTTACCGGCCTCGTCGCCGGTCCACCGCGGTCAACGAAATACCGTTCTTGATCATCCGATACGCCTGGCCCCCCAGCCACGTGACCTGCTCGCCGGAACTTGTGCGGCAGATGCAGTGCGTCTTGGGATCGAAGCGCGAGGTACCCAGCGCGGAATATGCCTCCAGGTCCGCAACGAAGCGTTCGATGCGATACAGGGTGCCGTCGGGAGATGTGACAAGCACATCGGTCAATCGTCTTGCGGTGCCGAGCATACTCAGTACCTCCAGGGGCCGTCGGTGTTGCGGCGGCAAAGCCTTGTGGACGCTTCTGCGTGTAGCGACGCGTGCGCGTGTGGCGCGTTTGCGGCACTACCGAAGGCGGCCTCCAAACAAAGAATCATCAAGCTGGTCGGGTGACACGCCCAGCGCCTCGGAGATGCGGTCCAGCACTATCTGCCGTGGGCGTGGCCGTGGCCGTTCCAGTTCAATGTATATGGAATGATCAACGCCAAGGCGGGCAGCCATATCAGCGGTAGTGATATTGAGGTGCTCGCGCCACGCGCGTATCAGACTCCAATCGTTGCCGGTTTTTAAGTTGACGACAGCTAGTGGTAGGGGGTTGTGTCCGACGGCCAGTCTGTGGTGCGGGCCTGCCGGGCTGGGGTCGAGCACATTGCGTTTGGTGGCGCCGCTTTTGCGGGGTTCGCCACGAGGCGTTGTGACATCGGGTTCTGCGGTGAATATAGCGCCGCCGTTGATTTGCCGATACTGATCATTGCCGATCCAGGAGATTGCCTCGCCGTTATCGAGCATGCACTCGCAATCCAGGTGGTAATTGCTGGGAACGCTCTCAAGTTTGGCAATGGTTTCCGTGGTCGTGGCGTGGCGCACCACACGATGCAATGCGCCGTCGGATGAACGCACGAATACGTCGGGAAGTCTCCAGGAAAATGGGATGATGATCTCCACGGTCAAAGCCACTTTGCCACTGTAGCCCGGTGGCAAAACGGTGAGATTTGGGGTTTCCCCTCGGCTGTTGTGGCTAGTTCGTTTCTACTCGATCTTCAACGTAAAGATCTTCACAAATGTTCACGGTGCCTGATCGCCCTTTAACCCTTCATCGCGTTGATCGAAGGCGGCCGCCAGCACGCGCGGCATGATGTCGGCGGCGGCGCCATGCAGATTGCAGTGCGCATGCGCGTCCAGCGGTGTGGCGTTGGGATTGACCTGCACGACCGTGGCGCCGGCGGCCAGTGCGCGCTGCGGCAGTTCGGCGGCGGGATACACCAGCGCCGACGTGCCGATACTGAACAGCAGGTCGCATTGCTGCGCGGCGTGCAACGCCGTGCTCCAGGCGTCCGACGGCAAGCTCTCGCCAAACCACACCACGCCGGGCCGCACGGGGGCGCCGCACTGTGTGCAGGCGGGCGGCGGAATGCGGCGGCCTTCGTCGGCGTTGCTGGCGGCGTGGGTGTCGGCTTGGGTGTCGGCGTAGGTGTCGGCATTGCTGCCAGCGCGGGTCTCAGCATGGGTCTCAGCATGGGTCTCAGCATGGGCCTCGGCGTGCGTTTCGATTTCCGAGCTAACCGTTGCCGGGCCGTCGTCGACAACGTGTGGCGCGCCGCATGCCGAGCAGCGTGGGGCGTGCAGGCTGCCGTGCAGATGCACCACTTTGGTGGCCCCCGCGCGCTCGTGCAGATCGTCCACGTTCTGGGTGATGATCGTCAGCGCGGGCACGTGGCGTTGCAGCGCGGCGATGGCGTAGTGCGCGGCGTTTGGCGCGGCGCGCAGCACTTGCGCCCGGCGCCACTCGTACCAGCCCCACACGATGTCAGGATGCTCGCGAAACGCTTGCGGCGTGGCAAGCGCCTGCGCGTCAAAGCGCGACCACAATCCTGTCAACGCATCGCGAAACGTCGCGATGCCGCTTTCCGCCGACACGCCGGCCCCCGTGAATACAACGACGCGCTGCGCGTTGCGCAATGCCTCGATCAGGGCAGGCGGAATATCGTGATGCGTATTTTTCATTTCAAACCTTCAGGACAGTTCGATACGCTGCGCGCGGGGGCGCCTGCCTGTCAAGCTCGCGCTGTGATGGGCACCCGTGATGGGCACCCGCGATGTGCCCCGGCGATGTGCACCCGTAATGTGTACCCGTAATGTGCGCGTGCGCAAGCATCCCGAATGATGGATACTGCTTTTCTCATCTGGGATTTCCCCTCCCGCACTGGAGACCCGCAATGCCCGAATCCGCCGCCGGTCTGGACCGGCTTCGCCACTTTATCGCCACTGCCACCCGCCTGGCCGGCGCAGACTCCCTGGCGCAAACGCCCGCCCTGCAAGAGGCGTTTGCCGATCTGGTGCGCCACGATGACTGGCTGCCCGAGGCCTGTACCGCCCCGCATCCGCAGTATTACCAGCAATATCTGCTGCACTGCGACCCCTTGGAACGTTTTTCGCTGGTCAGCTTTGTGTGGGGCCCGGGCCAGTCCACGCCCGTGCACGACCATGAAGTGTGGGGCTATGTGGGCATGCTGCGAGGCGCTGAAATCAACCAACGCTACGTGCGCCACGCAGACGGCAGCATCGAAACCGCCGGCGAACCCACCACCCTGCGGCCCGGCGACATCGAACGGCTGGACCCCGCCCAGGGCGACATCCACCGCGTGTCGAACGCCTTCGCGGACCAGGTGTCGATCAGCGTGCACCTGTACGGCGGCAACATCGGCGCGGTGTCGCGCCATGTCTACGATCCTCAGACGGGGCAGCCCAAGCCTTTCGTGTCCGGCTATTCCTCGGCCAACCTGCCGAACCTTTGGGACCGGTCTGCCGCCGTGCGCGCCACCATCCCGGGGTTGAAAGCCTGAGCGTGGCGCGTGTGACGCACGTTGTCCGGCGGCCGCTGCCCGTGCTATGTTCGCGTCCTAAATATTAGGAAATACAAAGATGGACAAGACGCTGCTCAAGGGCCTGATGGTATTGGAAGCGGTGACCGACGTGGACAACCCGCCGCGCACCATCGACGCCCTGGCCGCGCGGGTCGGGCTCACGCGCAGCAACACGCATCGCACGCTGCAAACGTTGATCCACGCCGGCTACGTCATCAAGGACGATGACGGCGGTGGCTACCGTGGCGCGGTGCGCCTGTTTGAATTGGCCGCGCGGCAGCTTGCCCAACTGGACGTACGCAAGCTGGCCGCGCCGTTCATGCGCACGCTGGCGGACCAGACGG
Source organism: Achromobacter sp. LC458 (assembly GCF_001005835.2). NCBI lineage: Bacteria > Pseudomonadati > Pseudomonadota > Betaproteobacteria > Burkholderiales > Alcaligenaceae > Achromobacter > Achromobacter sp. LC458. The sequence goes on along the minus strand of NZ_LBHW02000010.1, from coordinate 133,068 downwards.
GCGAGACGGTGCATTTGTCGGTGCTGGACGGATTCGATGTGGTCTACGTGGACAAGATCGACAGCCCGCAACCGATACGCGCGTATTCCATGGTGGGCGGCCGCGCGCCCGCCTATGCGGTGGCCACCGGCAAGGCGCTGCTGGCCTATCAGCCCGAAGGCTATGTCGAGCGCTATGCCGAACAACTGGTGCGCCACACGCCGTCGACCATTGTTTCCATGCCCCTGCTGAAAGACGAACTGCGCAAGATCGCGCGCGCCGGATATGCCGTGAACCGCGGCGAATGGCGCGAGGGCGTGGGCGGCCTGGCCGTGACGCTGTTCAACAGCCTGGACCAGGCGGTGGCGGCGGTGGGCATCTCCGGCCCGCTTGACCGCCTTAGCGCGGCCAGGATGAAGCAGCTGGCGCCGGATGTGTCGGCCTGTGCGCAGTCCATTTCGCAAGGGATGGGCTACCGGCGAGGCTATCTGAATCAATAGCATCCGTGCGCGGCGACAGCGCCGCGGCGATGCGCATGGCCTGGTCGCGCGCCAGCCGCGCATTCACATCCATGGACGTGGTCCAGAAATACGTGCCGCCGGCAAGGCTGCCCAATACCGACACCTGTTCCCACACCGCACCCTGCGCGTTCCTGACGCAGCCCGTGTCGAAGTCCAGCGCCAGTCCGCCAAACGGGTCCGACACCGCGTGGCCGTCGCGTATCAAGCCGGCCACCAGCGCATCGTCGGTGCGCGCCACGTCCACCGAAAAACTGGTGGCGTTGATGAGGGCGTCGCTGCGATGCTCGGCGTTGCCGTCTGGCATGCTTAGCCGGGTATGGAACTGACCGGTGCCTGCGTCATGGCGGCTGTCCACGAAGCCCGCGCGCACTTGCAACTGACCTGTCTTGAACAGCGCTTGCAGCTTCAAGGCGTTGCGCATGGGGAAGGTGGCGCGGCGTGCCATCCACAGCGCACGCCAGCGCGATTGAAAGCGGTGGCGTTCCGTGTCGGGCAGCAGGCGCCAGATTTCGTCCACCGCTGCATTGGTGGCGGCGGCCACGGCCTGCCAGGGGCGCGCGGCTTGCGACGACCGGCGTATCTCGTCGTCCAGGGCGCGCGCCGCGTCGGTGGCCAGGCCGAAGATCTCGTCGGCGTCCAACGCGCCGCCCATGGCCCGCACTTCATCTTGCAAAGCCTGCGCAATGACCTCTAGCGATAAGGCGCCGCCGTGCCGCATGGCAAGCGCCACGGCGCCTTCACGGCTAAGGTGGCGCAGCGCCGTCGGGGGCTGGTTGTGCGGGCTGCGCACCGACGGCAACCGGCCATTGCGCGACACGCACAACAGCGGGCCGCGATGGCCTGCTTGCTGCAAGGCCGCCACCGCGTCCACCGCGCTGAGGCTGGTGCCGACGATGCAGACGGACGCATCGGGTGCGATCCGGGCCGCCAGATCAGCGACGGGGTAGGGGCTGTTGAAATAGCCCGGCGCGTCGCGAAGCGCGGGGAAGGCTTGCGACGGCAAGTTGCCATTGCACAGGACGGCATAACGGGCCACGCACGGGGGCGCGCCGTCGGGCTCGACGTACACCGTGCCGTCCGCCAGCGGCAACACGCGCCGCACGCGGCAGGGTACATGAGCCAGCGCGATGCCCAGTGCATGCGCAAGGTCCCGACAGCGCGCGTAGACCGCGCGCAGATAGGCGCCGAACAGCGGGCGGGGAAGAAAGTCGGAGGGCTGAATATCGGTCACGCCATATCCACGCAACCAGGCGGGGTCCTGCGCGCGCAGCCACTCGACAAAGTCCAGGCGATGATCCGCCCGCGCCGACATATTGCCTGCGGGGATGTTCAACAGATTGCTGGGCAGGTCTTCCTGATAGGCGCCGCCGGGGCCGGGCTCCGCTTGCGGTTCGAATAGCGACACGGTCAGCGATACGGATCGCGACGCCGCCAGCGGGCACGGCACGCCTTGCGCTTGCCATGACAACAGCAACTGATACAGGAAGCTAACGGCGACCGAGCCGCCGCCCACGATGGCGACGTCGACCGGCAACCGCGTATCACCGCCCAGGCCCATCTGGGCCGTGCCCGGCTTCACGTGAGCGTCGCTCATTTGGCGGCCGACATGCGCACCACGTCGCCCCAGCGCGCCACCTCCTGCTTCAGCACACGGCTGGTGTCGGCGGGCGAAGTGGCTACCGCATCCGCGCCCAGCTTCAACGCGGCCTGCTGCACCGAAGGCATCGCGGCGGCTTTCTGCATGCCGGCCGACAGCTTGTCCACCACGTCGGGCGGCGTGCCGGCGGGCGCCAGCAAGGCGTAGGCGGTTGCCACGGAATAATCCTTTACGCCTTGTTCCATCAACGTGGGCAGGTCGGGCAGCGCGGTGGCGCGCTTGGCGGTGGTCACGCCCAGCAGACGGATCTTGCCGCTGGCCACCTGGGGCAGCAGGGCGGGCAGGGTTTCGATAACCATGTCGATCTGGCCGCCCAGCAAATCGGTAATGGCAGGGCCGCTGCCGCGATACGGCACATGCATCAAGCGCGTGCCCGTCACCACCTGGAACAGCTCGCCCGCCATGTGCTGAGAGGTGCCGGGGCCGGCCGAGCCAAACGTGATGGTGCCCGGCTTGCTCTTGGCCAGCGCGATCAGCTCCTGCACGTTGTTGGCGGGCACCTTGCTGTTGACGGCAACGGCCATCGGCATGCTGGTGGCCATGGAAACGCCGACGAAGGCGGTGGCGAAGTCGTAGCCTGGCTTGTCGGGCATGGCCGCGTGGATGGCGTGGCTGCCCACCGCGCCCATCAGCAGCGTGTAGCCATCGGGGGCGGACTTGGCGACGTATTCCGCGCCGATCTCACCGCCCGCGCCCGCCTTGTTTTCAACCACCACGCCTTGTCCCAGGAAGTCTCCCAGGTGCTGCGCATAGATGCGGGCCGCGGCATCGGTGGCGCCGCCCGGCGGAAAGGGCACGACCATGCGTACCGGTTTGGCCGGCCAGGTCTGGGCTGGGGCCGGGGCGGCCGCCAGGGCAAGTACCGCGCCCGCCAGGGCAATGCGCCATGTCTGCTTCATGAATGTCTCTCCTTGGTGTGATCAAACCGTCAGACGTGTACCGGCCCGTGTCGACCGTGCCCGGCACCGCTGCGACTCGTTTTTATAAATCCTAAAATATAGGACTCGTATTCCAAAAGATGGTTTACGTAGAATTCCACACGGTGATATGCTGGTCAACAATTAAGCGCAGCACCTAGGGATTGCACTAGGAAACATGCGGAAACCTGGCGCTTGGTATCGGGCGACAGGCATGATGCCATCGACGAAAGCCGCGCTCTTATATTATTTTTTGCATCCCAAATATTGAATTTTCATAATGAGAGGTCAGACATGACACCCAGTTCGGCACTGGCCGGCATCACCGTGCTTGAAATTTGCAACGTCGCGGCGGGACCCTTCTGCGGCATGTTGTTGGCGGATATGGGCGCCGACGTCATCAAGGTTGAAAACCCGGAGGGCGGCGACACGCTGCGCAGCTGGCCGCCCATTTCCAACGGCTATAGCGAGAACTTCGCGTCGCTGAACCGCAATAAAAAGTCGGTGACGCTGAACCTGAAAGACCCCGCCGACCTGGCACTGGCGCGCGAACTGGCGCAAACCGTTGACGTGCTGATCGAAAACAACCGGCCCGGCGTGATGGACCGCCTGGTGCTGGGTTATGCGCAGTTGCGCAAGGCTAATCCCAAGCTGGTGTATTGCTCGATCTCGGCCTACGGCCAATCGGGGCCGCGCTCGCAAGAAGGGGGGTTCGACCTGACCATCCAGGCCATGAGCGGCATCATGAGTGTGACGGGCGAAGCCGGCGGCGAACCCGTGAAATGCGGCGTGCCGGTAGCCGACTTTTCGGCCGGGCTGTACGGCGCGTTTGCGATTGCGTCGGCGTTGCGCGCGGCGCAGGCCAGCGGGCAGGGCACGCATATCGATGTGCCGATGCTGGGCGCCACGCTGGGCATCGCCGCGTTGCAGACGTCGGAATTTTTCGGCAGCGGTAAAGACCCCGTGAAGCTGGGCTCGGCCCATCCGCGCAACGCACCGTATCAGGCGTTTCGTTGCAAGGGCGGTTACTTCGGCATGGCGGCCGGCAACCAGGCCTTGTGGAAAAGCGTATGCGCCACCGTGGGCCGCGACGACCTGCTGGCCGACCCGCGCTTTACCGACACCAGCGCGCGCGCCCGCCACCAGACGGACCTGCGCGAAATCCTGGAGGCCATCTTCGCCACCGAAGACGCACAGACCTGGTTGACGCGCTTTCGCGCGGCGGGCGTGCCGTGCGCGCCCATCAACACCTATTCCGAAGTGCTGGCCGACCCGCAGGTGGAACACATGGGCTGGGTGCAGCCCGTGGAATTGCCCAACGGCGTGCAGACGCGAACCTTCGGCCTGCCCGTGCGCTTTGATGGTCAGACCACGGCGCTGCGCCTGCGTCCGCCCGCGCTGGGCGAGCACAACGACGAAGTGCTGGGCGCGTTGCGTGCGGCCAGGAAAGGGGTGCCGGCATGAGCGGCGTGTTGCGTATCGACAAGCAGGGCGCGCGCCATGTGCTGACGCTGACGCGCGCTGAAAAAATGAATGCGTTGTCCGCCGAGCTGGTGGACGCGCTGATCGCCGCGCTGGACGAGGCCGAGGCGCAGGGCGCCAAGCTGATCGTGATCAAGGGCGAAGGCAAGAACTTCAGCGCCGGCTTTGACTTTGGCGACTGGCAGACGCAAAGCGAAGGCGACCTGCTGCTGCGCTTCGTGCGCATCGAGACCTTGCTGCAACGCCTGGCCGCGTCACCGTGCCTGACGGTGGCGCTGGCGCACGGCCGCAACTTTGGCGCGGGCGTGGACCTGTTCGGCGCGTGCAAGTGGCGCATCAGCGCGCCCGACGCCACCTTCCGTATGCCGGGCCTGAAGTTCGGACTGGTGCTGGGCACGCGCCGCTTTGCCGCGCTGGTGGGCGCCGAACGCGCCCGCACCGTGTTGGAACAGGCGGCCACGTTCAACGCCGAAGAAGCGCTGCGCGATGGCTTTGCGACGCGCCTGGCCGTTGCCCAGGAATGGGCCGACATTGAACAGCAGGCGGCGGAAACGGCGGTCGCGCTGACCGACGCCAGTCGCATTCAGCTGTATGCCGCGCTGTCCCAGGAAACGCCCGACGCCGACCTGGCGCGCCTGGTGCGTTCGGCGGCGGCGCCCGGCTTGAAGGACCGCGTGGCGGCTTACCTGCAAGCGCGCTAAGGGCACAGGAACCTGCAAGGGAGAGGAAGACGATGGCTTCGGGATTCAACCAAAAGAACAAGCAGTGCACGGTGGCCGAGCTGGCCGCGCTGGTGCCCGATGGCGCGTCGATCGCGCTGGGCGGCAGCTTTCTGCATCGCGGCCCGTTCGCGTTCGTGCGCGAACTGATCCGGCAAGGCAAGCGCGACCTGGAACTGGTCAAGCAATCGCCCGGGTATGACGTGGACATTTTGTGCCGCGCCGGCGTGCTGCGCCGCGTGCGCGCGGGCATCGTCGCCATGGAAGGCAATTTCGGCCTGGCGCCCTGGTATCGGCGCGCGGTGGAACAGCGCCAGATCGAACTGGAAGAACACGCTTGCGCCAGCCTCACGGCGGGCTTGCGGGCGGCGGCGTTCGGCGTGCCGTTTCAACCCTGCGGCGGCCTGCATGGCAGCGGCCTGCCGGAACTGAACGGCTGGGCCTGCCTGGACGACCCTTATGGCAGCGATCAGAAAACGTATGTGGTGCCGGCGATTCGCCCCGACTTCGCGGTGATCCAGGCGTCCGAGGTGGACGCGCTGGGCAATGTGCGCGTGCACGGCACCGCGCATTGGGACCGCATCATGTCGCGCGCGGCGGGCAGCGTGCTGGTGGTGGCGGAAAAGCGGGTCGACAGCGCCGTGTTCGAAGCGCAACCCGAATCCACGCTGGTGCCGTACTTCATGGTGCAGGCCTACGCCGTGGCACCGGGCAGTGCGTGGCCCGGGTCGTGCTGGCCCGACTACGCCATCGACTATCCGGCGGTGGAAGCCTACATGGACAAGAACAGCGATCTACAAGCGCATCTGGCCGCCGCGCCCGAAGCACAAGGGGGCAATCATGGCTGAACAGTGGTCGGGCTTTTCCTACATCGTGACGAACCTGGCGCGCTTCATCCGGCCAGATGAAATCACCTTCAGCGGCGTCAATTCCACCATGCCGATGCTGGCGTGCCTGCTGGCCAAGCGCGCCTATGACTGGGACTTCGTCTACATCAACGTGGCGGGCGGCGTGAACCCGCGCCCCTCGCACATTCCCATTTCAAGTTCCGACCCGGTGTTGGCCGAACACACCGCGTCGATCTTCTCGAACGAAGATTTCTACGACCTGTGCACGCGCGGCCGCATGGACCTGACCTTTCTGGGCGCGGCCCAGATTGACGGCGCGGGCTGCGCCAATAACTCCTGCATCGGCGACTGGCACGCGCCCAAGGTGCGCTTGCCCGGCGGCGGCGGGGGCGCGGTGATGCTGCCCACGGCCAGGCGCGCCTGCACCTGGCGCACGGAGCATTCGCGGCGCACCTTCGTGCCCAAGCTGGACTTCATGACATCGTGGGGCGGCTTTCATGGGGTGGTGACACCCATCGCGGTGTTCATCAAGCGCGACGGGCGCTTGGCGCTGCAATCCTGGCATCCGGAATCCAGCCTGTCGGAAGTGCGCGAGCGCACCGGCTTTGAGTTCGATGCGACCGGCGCGGCGCCGACTGAACCGCCGACCGAGCAAGAGGCTCGCGCGCTGCGCGAACTGGACGCCGACGGCCAATTTGAACGCGACGCCGCCGTTGCGCTGCGCTAGGGAGGCCGCCATGACTCTTGCCGAACCGACGCTGGTCGCGGCGTTTGCGCGTGCCTGGCGCCAGCCGGAGTGGGCATCGCGCACCGCCATCGTCACGGCCGACACGACGGTGACGTATGCCGACCTGCACCAGCGCGTGGCGCGCATCGCGGATGGCATCCGCGCGGCGGGCGTGGCGCCGGGCAGCTATGTCGCCATCGCCATGGAGCGGTCGCTGGAGCAGGTGTTGACCCTACTGGGCGTGATGGCGGCGGGGGCATGCCCCTGCCCGTTGGAACCCCGCTTGTCGGCCGAGGAAACGGCGCGCCGCGTCGCGGCGGTGGGCCTGACCTGGCTGCTGCACGACAAGCCCAATGCCGCGACGGCGGCGGCCAGCGGCCTGGCTCCGGCGCGGGTGCTGGAGGCGGCAAGCGTGGCAAGCGTGGCCGACGTGGCGAGCGTGGCCGACGTGGCGAACATGGCGAACATGGCGAACATGGCGAACGTGGCGGGCGGGGCAACTGTGGCGGACGTGGCGGACCCGGCAACTGTGGCCGATCTGGCGCGCCCGGCACATCCCGCGCGTCCGGACTACGCGCCGGCGCTCGGATGCGCCGACCAGATCTTGCCCGATGCACCCGGCCTGTTGCTGTTCACCTCCGGCAGCACCGGCAACCCCAAGGGCGTGTTGCTCAGCCATCGGGGCTTGGCCAACAATGCGCGCGGCGTGTTGGCGCATACCGGCCTGACGCCTGACGACCGCTTGCTGCACGTGATGCCGCTGCATCACACCAACGCCTTGAACAACCAGATCTTCGCGCCGTTGCTGGCGGGCGCCAGCGTGGCGTTGGCCGGCCGCTTTCGCGCCGACGACATGCCGGGCTTGCTGGGCACGTTCCGGCCCACGATCATCACGGGCGTGCCCACGATGTACGCGCGCATGCTGGAACTGGAGTTCGATGCCGCCAGCCTGGCCGGCCTGCGCTTTGCGCGCTGCGGATCGGCGCCGATCACCGAAGCGCTGCATCGGCGCATCGAAGCATTCCTGGGCTGCCCGCTGGTGGTGTCCTACGGGCTGTCAGAGGCCACCTGCACGTCCACGATGAACCCGCCCGACGCCCGCCGCGTGGGCTCGGTGGGCACCGTGCTGGCCGGCCAAAGCGTCACGCTGCGATTGCCGGACGGCGCCGAAGCCGCGCCCGGCGGCGAAGGCGAAATCTGCATCGCGGGCGACAGCCTGATGCTGGGCTACCTGGGCGTGGACAACGGCAACGATGGCGCGCAGGCGCTGTTGCGCACGGGCGACCTGGGGCGCTTCGACGACGCCGGCTACCTCAGCATCACGGGCCGCATCAAAGACGTCATCATTCGTGGCGGCGAGAATATTTCGCCCGCCTTGATTGAAGGCGTGGTGACGGGGCTGCCCTTTGTTGCCGCGTGCTGCGTCGTGGGCGCGCCGGACGATGACCTGGGCGAAGTGCCGGTGATCTTCGCGCAACCCCAGGCCGATGCCACGGCGGGCGCGCAGGAAGCCGCCGCGCTGCAAGCGGAAGTGCAGTCTCGGCTGGGGCGGATCTACGTGCCGCGCGACGTGTTCTGGGTCGAGCGGCTGCCGGAAAACGCCGTGGGCAAGGTCGACCGCAAGGCGCTGGCCGGCATGGTGTCACGCAAGCCCGAGCACGCGTGATCCCTCTGCTGCAAGCACGTTGACCCCAAGCGGCCCAGTGGCGCATCCACCGGGCTGCCCGCAAGATCCCGGGGCGCAAGGCGTCACGCCATCTGGCTGAGCGTCTTGCGAAAGCGCTTCAACGAAAAGGCAAACAACACACTGCCGATCAGCGCCAACGCCAGAAAGGGCTGCCAGACCACGCTTAGCCCCGCGCCGCGATACAGGATGGCCTGGCCCAGCTCCACGAAATGCGTGGTGGGTGCGGCCAGCATGATGTCCTGAACCAACTGCGGCATGCTTTCGCGCGGCGTTGTGCCGCCCGACAGCATCTGCAACGGCAGCAGCACCAGCACCAGCAGCATCCCGAACTGCGGCATGCTACGCGCCAGCGTCGCCATGAAGATGCCCATGGATGTGGTGGCAAACAGGTGCAGCGCCACGCCCGTCAGGAACAGCGCCACGGACCCTTCGATCGGTACGTGCAGCAGCCCCCGCACCACAAACGTCAGCGACAGGCCGGCGGCCACCAGCACCACCAGCCCCATGGACCAGACTTTGGCCACCATGATTTCCGTCGGCGTCACCGGCATGACCAGCAGGTGTTCGATCGTGCCATGTTCGCGCTCGCGGATGAGGGCCGCGCCGGTCAGGATGATGGACAGCATCGTGACGTTGTTGATGATCTCCATCAGGCTGCCGAACCAGGCTTGCGTCAGGTTGGGGTTAAAGCGCATCCGCACCGCCAGCTCTACCGGCAGTTCGGTGGGCTTGCGGTAGCGCCTGACAAATTCGTTGATTTCGTCGCTGACGATCTGCTGGATGTAGTTGCTGCCGGTGAAGGCCTGGCTCATCCGCGTGGCATCCACGTTCAGCTGGATCTGCGCGGGCTTGCCGGCCAGTACGTCGCGCTGGAAATTTGGCGGGATGTTCACCGAAAACGTGTAGCGCCCGTCGTCCATGCCGGCGTCGGCCTGGGCCGCCGTGACCATCCGCGGCGGCGTGAAATGCGGGGGATAGAACGCCGACGTGATGCGCGAGGACAGCGGCGAGACGTCTTCATCGACCACGGCGATGGCCGCGTTGTGCAGCGATTCCGGCACCGCGGTTGCCGCCGTGTAGATCATCAGGGTGAACGAGATGAAGATCAGCACCAGCATCATGGGATCGCGCGCCAGGCTCCACAGCTCTTTCACGCCCAGCCGGTAGATATTGGCGACATGTCGCGGCATGGTCAGGCCTCCTGCTTTTTCAGTAGCAGCACCGACGCGCCCAGGATCACGGGTATCGCCAGCAGCAGCGGCCAGAACGAGCCCTGCAAGCTGGCAAAGTCCAGCCCTTTGCTGAACACGCCACGGCTGATGGTCAGCATGTGGGTGGCCGGATAGACCTGCCCGATCAAACGGCCCATGCCTTCCAGCGACGACACCGGATTGAGCAGCCCGGCAAACTGCACCGCCGGCACCAGCGTGCCGATCATGGTGAAGAACAGCGCCGCGATCTGGCTGCGCGTGAAAGTCGAGGCCAGCAAGCCGATGGCGGTCGCCACCACGTTGTAGATCAGCGCGGCGGCCAGCAAGGTCGTGAAACTGCCGGTGATGGGCACGCCGAAGACGGTTACCGCCAGCAGCGTCATGAGCAGAAAGTTAAGCATCGCCAGCGCCACGTAAGGCAGCTGCTTGCCCAGCAGGAACTCCAGCCGTGTGACCGGCGTGACGTACAGGTTGATGATCGACCCCAGTTCTTTCTCGCGCACGACGGCCAGCGCCGTCAGCATGGCCGGCATCATCAGCAGCAACAGCGGGATCACGGCCGGCACCATGGCCGGAAGGCTGCGCACGTCCGGGTTGTAGCGAAAGCGCGTTTCGATGCTGATCTGCGGCGCGGCCGCGCTGCCCAGCCGTTCGCGCGCCTGTTGTTGCAGCCAGCCCTGGTGCATGCCCTGCACGTATCCCCGTATGGTCTCGGCGCGTTGCGGCATGGCGCCATCGATCCAGACGCCGATCTGCGCGTTGCGCCCGCGTTCGACATCGCGGGCGAAGCCCTGCGGGATCTCGATGGCCAGGGACAGCTCGCCGCTGCGCATGCGGGCATCCATGTCCTGGTAGCTGGCAATGGGCGGCTGCTCGATGAAGTAGCGCGAGCCCGACAGGTTCAAGGCGTAGTTCTGGCTCAGGCTGGTCTGGTCGCGGTCCATGACGCCATAGCGCAGGTCTTCCACGTCCAGGCTGATGCCAAAGCCGATGACGAACATCAGCAGCAGCGAGCCGGCCAGGGCCAGTGTGGCGCGCACCGGGTCGCGGCGCAGTTCCAGCGTCTCGCGCCACAGGTAGCTGATCATCCGTTGCAGGTTGAAGCCACGCTGCGTGGCAGGGCGCGTTTGGGGATGCGTGGTGGTGCTTTCCGGCGATGCACTCATGTCTTGCGCCGGGCCGGCGGGCGCCGGTGTGTCGGTGGCTGGCGGGGTGGCTGGCGGGGCGGGCCGCGTGCCCGCACCGGCGTCGATCAGATAGGCGATGAAGGCCTCTTCCAGCGTCTTGGCGCCGCGCATCCGGATGATGTCGGCGGGCGAGGCACTGACCAGCACCTTGCCTGCGTGCATCAGCGACATCCGATCGCAGCGCTGGGCCTCGTTCATGAAGTGGGTGGAAATAAAGATCGTGACCCGGTCCTCGCGCGCCAGCGAAATCAGAAGGCGCCAGAAATTGTCGCGGGCCACGGGGTCCACGCCCGAGGTCGGCTCGTCCAGAATCAGCAGCTCGGGTTTGTGCACCATGGCCACCGCCAGAGACAGGCGCTGGCGCACGCCCATCGGCAGCTTCTCGGGCAACGCATCCAGCACGTCGGTCAGGTCGAAGCGCGCCACCATTTCGTTCACGCGGGCGGGGATATCGGCTTCGGGCACATGGAACAGCCGGGCGTGCAGCACCAGGTTCTGGCGCACGGTCAGTTCCCCGTATAACGAGAACGCTTGCGACATATAGCCGACCCGGCGCCGCGTATCGATGTTGCGCGGGTCGACCTCGGTGCCGAACAGCCAGGCCTGGCCTTCGCTGGCCGGCAACAGGCCCGTCAGCATCTTCATGGTGGTGGATTTGCCGCAGCCGTTCGATCCCAGGAACCCAAAGATCTCGCCTTGGCGGATGCGAAAGTTCACATGGTCCACAGCCACAAAATCGCCGAAGCGCATGGTCAGGTCGCGCGCCTCGATGGCGATGGGGGCGTTGTCGTCCAGCGCCAGTGGCGTGATCTGCACGGGCTTGTGGCCGCGCCGCTTGGCTTCGGGCAACAGGGCAATGAAGGCGGCCTCCAGCGAGTCGGCGCCGGTGCGTTGTTGCAGCTGGGCGGGCGTGCCGGTCGCCAGCACGCGGCCTTCGTCCATGGCGATAAGCCAGTCAAAACGCTGCGCCTCGTCCATGTAGGCGGTTGCCACGATGACGCTCATGCCGCGGCGTTCGCGGCGGATGTCGTTGATCAGGTCCCAGAACTGCGCGCGCGCCAGCGGGTCGACGCCGGTCGTCGGTTCGTCCAGGATCAGCAGGTCGGGGTCGTGGATCAGCGCGCAGCACAGGCCCAGCTTTTGCTTCATGCCGCCCGACAGCTTGCCGGCCGGCCGCGACAGGAACGCGGCCAGGCCGGTGCTGCGCGTCAGGCTGTCGATACGGCGGCGGCGCTCGGCTTCGCCATGGCCGAACAAGCGCGCAAAAAATTGCAGGTTCTCTTCCACCGACAGCGTTGGGTACAGGTTCTTGCCCAGGCCCTGTGGCATGTAGGCGATGCGGGGGCAGACGGCGTCGCGATGACGCTTGCTGGCCATGTCGCCACCCAGCACGTTCACCGTGCCGGTCTGAACGGCGCGCGAGCCGGCGATAAGCGCCAGCAGGCTGGACTTGCCCACGCCGTCCGGGCCGATCAGGCCCACCATGCGGCCGGCGGGAATGTCCAGCGTGATGGCGTCCAGTGCAAGGGTCTTGCCGTAGCGCAGGCTCACGTCCGCCAGCGTGACCACCGCGCGGGTGGGCTCGGCGGCGGGGGCCGTCGTGGGCGTGTCCATCAGGGCACCTTGACTTCCAGGTTGGCGGGCCACGCGGCATCAGCGTCCAGCTTCAGCCAGGCAACACCGGGCACGCCGGTCTTGACCTGCTGCAAATGCTGTTGCAGCAGTTTGGGATCGATCTGCGCCTTGACGCGGAACATCAGCTTTTGCCGCTCGGAGGCCGTCTCCACGGTTTTAGGCGTGAACTGCGCGGTGCTGGCCACGAACGATACCTTGGCCGGTATGACGTATTGCGGCGCGGCGTCCAGAATGATGCGCACGTCCTGGCCCAAGGCCACGCGGCCGGCCGCCCGCTCCGGCAGGAAGAACGTCATGTAGACGTCGGCCAGGTCCACCATGTTCAGCACCTTGCCGCCAGCGCCCAGTACTTCGCCGGGTTGGGCCACCAGGTACTGGACGCGGCCGGCGCGCGGCGCGCGCAGTTCGCTGTCGGTGATGTCGGCGTCGATACGCGCGATGGTGGCCAGCGCCGCGTTCACTGCCGACTGCGCGCCCACCTGCGCCGCGCGCGCTGCCTGGATGGCAGCCTGGGCGGCGTTCACTTGCGCGCGCGCGGCATTCACCGCCGCCTGGGCGCTGCGGACGCGGGCCCGGTCGTCGTCCAGTTCCTGGATGGACGAGGCGCCTTCCTTGGACAAGGTTTCCGATCGGGCCAAGCGTCGGCGGGCCGCGTCCAGCTCGCTTTCGCGTTGCACCACCACGGCTTCGGCGGCCAGCTTGTCGCTTTCGCGCTGGGCGATCTGCGCGCTGGCGCTGGCGGCGTTGTTGATGGCTTGCTGATGCTGGGCACGGGCTTCCTCGCGCTGGGCATTGAGCGTATCGATCTGCATGCGCGCCAACGCCTGGCCCGCGGTGACGAAGTCTCCTTCGGCCACCAGCACCTCTTGTACGCGGCCGGCCAGCTTGGTGGCGACGTCGATCTCCGTGGCTTCGATACGCCCGTTGCCGCTGATGAAGCCTTCTCCCGGGCCGTTGTCGGCCAGCATGCGCCAGCCGGTGTACGCGGCAACGGCCACGGCCAACACGAGCACGACGGGTATCAGTTTTCGGGTGGGCAGCTTCATGGTTTTTGTCCTGTTGTTATTGCGGGGCGGGCGCTTGAGTTGCCGCGCCGTCAGGGCCGGCTGCCGACACGCCCGCCTGCGTGCCGCCTCCCAGCGCGGCGTACAGGCCGACGCGCGCCGATAGCAGGGCGCGGCGCGTCTGCGCCAGCGCCTGCTGCGCGGCCAGCAGGTCGCGCTGCGCGTCCAGCACTTCCAGGTAGGGCGACGCGCCATGGTCGTAGCGCAGCTTGGCGAGCCTGGCGCGTTCGCTTTGCGCGGCCACGGTGGCGCGCAACACCTGCACCTGTTCGGCCAGCCAGCGGCGCGCGGCCAACGCGTCGGACACGTCCCTGAACGCGCTCTGGATGGTTTGTTCGTAGTTCGCGACGGCCTGGTCGCGGCGTATCTCGGCCAGGTCCAGGTTGGCGCTGCGCCGGCCGGCGTCAAAGATCGGCAGGTCCAGGCTGGGCGTAAAGGTCCAGGCGCCACTGCCGCCGCCGAACAGGCCGTTCAGTTCGGCGCTGGCGCTGCCGAAGGCGCCGGTCAACGTAATGCGGGGAAAGAAGGCGGCGCGCGCCGCGCCGATATTGGCGTTGGCCGCCCGCAGCTGATGTTCGGCCGCGACAATGTCGGGGCGCTGCGTCAAGAGGTCGGACGGCAGCCCGGCGGGCAGGTCGCGCATCACGGCCGCATCGTTCAGGCCGGTGCGAGGCAGCGGCAGGTTCAGCGGCTTGCCCACCAGCAGTTCCAGCGCGTGCGCCTGCGTGGCGCGCGCCTGTTCCAGTTCGGCGCCCAGCGCGCGGGCCTGCTGCCACAGCGTTTCCACCTGGGTCAGGTCCAGCTTGGCGATGGCGCCGACTTCGTAGCGGCGGCGGAAGATGCGCAGGGATTCTTCGCGCGAGGCGATGGTCTGGCGGGTGAGCGCCAGCCGTTCATCCAGTTCACGTAGCGACAGGTAGCTGTCCGCCACCTGCGCAATCAGGGACAAGGTGACGGCCCGCGCGGCGGCATCGGACGCCAGGTAGTTTTCCAGCGCGGCGTCTTTCAGGCTGCGCACGCGACCCCAGAAATCCAGCTCCCAGGTGGCCATGCCGACACCGGCCTGGTACTGGTTGGCCACCACGGGCCGACCCGTCAGGTTCAGGTCCGCCGGCGTGCGCGAACGGGTGCCCGTGGCCTGCACGCCCAAGGTCGGAAACTGGTCCGACCGCTGGATGCCGTACAGCGCGCGCGCTTCTTCCACGCGCAGCAGGGCCTGGCGCAGGTCGCGGTTGTTGGCCAGCGCTTCGTCGATCAGGCCTTGCAGAACCGGGTCCGAAAAATAGCTGCGCCAGCCCACGTGGGCGGCGTTCAACTCTGCATTCGGTTCATTGGATGGTGGGGTGGCCCAGGTGGCGGCCACTGGCAGGGCGGGGCGTTGGTAGGGCGGGGCCATGGACACGCAACCCTGCGCCAGCAGCACGGCCAGGGCGGCCGGCGCCAGGCGGGCAGCGTTCCATGCCGAAACTGGACGGCGAGTCATGTGTCGTTCTCCATCGCGTCAATGGAAGCCTTACGTCCAACGGCGGTAACCGTGGCGTCTTCACGGAGTCTATTTTGCCCGGCGCGTAGCGGCGAATCCTTGATCGACATCAAGCTAGCGACTGACTGGTCGGTTTTTAATAAGGCCGCAGGACGGCGTGCGACGTCTACGCCGCGCGTCATTTCGCAAGGAGCCACGAATGCGTACGCAACGCCAGCGTCTGCCTCCCACGGTGCGGACGGGGCAGATTCTGGATGCCGCGCTACAGGAATTCTCGGCGGCGGGTTACGAGGGGGCGCGCATGGAAGACATCGCGCTGCGGGCCGGTTTGTCCAAGGGCGGCCTGTACGCCCATTTTTCCAGCAAGGAACAGGTCTTTCGCGCGCTGCTGGAACGTCACCTGACCCCGGCCCGCCTGGACGCGCGCGCCATCGTCGAGGCCTCGGCGTCGGTCCGGCAATTGGCGGAACGCCTGGTGGACCATCTTTACGCCAGCCTGGCCAACCCGGCCATGATCGTCACCATGCGGCTGCTCCTGGCCGAAAGCGCGCGAGTACCGCATCTGGCGCGGCGTTGGCGGCAAGAGACGGCCGACGCCCATCTGGCCGATATCGTCAGCTTGCTGGCCTTGGCGCGTGAGCGCGGCTTGTGTGAAGGGGGCGTGGCGGCGCGGCACCCCGAGCTGTTGCTATCGCCGGTGGTGCACGCCATCGTCATGGCGATCCTGGCAAGCGCGGACGAGCCCTTCGATCTGGCGGCGCGGCGCGACGCGCACGTGGCGCTGATTTGCGGGTTGCTGTAGGGCGAAGGTCAGGCCTGGCCGCGCAGCCGGGCCAGCTCGGCCGAAAGCTCGGCAACCAGCGCCTGCGCACGCGCCAGGGGATCGTGCGGCGATGTGGCGTCTTGCGGGGTCCGGGGCTCGGGCTTGAAGGCGACGTCGGCCACCTCGGCCGGGTCGGCCAGGTTCGCCACGCTGGCCGAGTGGGCCGAGTGGGCCGGTTTGGCCGGCTCAGCCCCTTCCGCCGGCGCATCCTGCAAACGCGGATGCACGCTTTCGTGGCCCATGCTGACGTCCACGTCGAACACCAGCTGCTCGGCGCGATGCCAGGTGGTGAACCACTCCAGGGGACGATCATGCTGATCCATGCCCTGGCCCTGCAACATCAGCAGCGGCGTGCCGGTCTGGGTGTGCAGCAGTTTGGCGAGCTTGGCGTCGGCGGCCACGGCGCGGATCTGGTTGCGGCCCGCGCCGGGTCGCAGGCCGAAGCGCCGCGTCAACACGCCATGCAAGGAAGCGTCGGCCAGATCGTCGGCGCGCAGCCCGGGCACGGCGTCGGCCGGCAGCCACGTACGCACATACGCCAGCGGCGCGTCGGCCACATGACGCAAGCGTTCCAGCATCAGTAATTGCGTGGTGCCAAAAAACGCCGCCACGTCGGCGGGCGGTTCGGCGCGCGCGAACGCCAGCACGCGCGTCTGCAAGGCCACGCCGGACTGCGCGAATTGTTCGTACAGCCCGGTGGACCGCTGCACCAGCCGGCGATGTTCCTGCGGCGCGGCAACCGTTGCCGGGCGCCCGCTTTCGCGTTGGATCAAGCCTTCGGTGGCCAGCGCTGCCAGCGCCTGGCGGACCACGCTGCGCGCCACGCCAAAGCGTACGCACAGCGCGGCTTCGCTGGGCAGCACGGCGCCCGCCGCCAGCTTGTTCGTCCGGATAAAGCCCCGCAGCAAGGCCGCCACCTGGGCGTGCAGCGGGGTATCGCCAGAGCGATCAAGAACGGGCAGTGCGTCGTGCGTGGCGGGCGCCATGGAAATCAACCTCCGGTTTGTGCCCGCGCAGTTTCCCATACATGCGTCCAGCCCGGGGCCAGGTGCGCGGCGCGCTCGGCGGCCAGGATCAGGCTGTCTTCGCGCGCGATGCCCTTGCCCGCGATGTCGAACGCGGTGCCGTGGTCCACGGACACGCGCACGACGGGCAGGCCGACGGTGATGTTGACGCCGTCATCGCCATACACGGCCTTGAACGGCGCGTGCCCTTGGTCGTGATAGCAGGCAATCACGAACTGCCACTTGCCGCGAACGGCTTGCGGGAACAGGGCGTCGGCGGGGATCGGGCCGGCGGCCAGGATGCCGGCCGCGTTGGCTTCGGCCACGGCCGGGGCCAGGATATCGGCGTCTTCGCTGCCGAAGATGCCGTTTTCACCGGCGTGCGGGTTCAGGCCCGACACGGCCACCGGCTGGTCGCCACGGCCCAGCGCCTTGGCGAACGAGCCCGCCAGACGCAGCACGGCGCGCATGCGCGTGGGCGTCAGGTCGTCGATGGCCTGGCGCAGCGATACGTGCGTGGTGGCGTGGAAAATGTAGAGGTCGCCGGCCGACAGCACCAGCGAGAACGTCTTGACGCCGAACTCGTGCGCCAGCAGTTCGGTGTGGCCGGGCCATTTGTGGCCGGCGGCGTGCATCGCGGCCTTGTTCAGCGGCGCGGTGACGATGCCGTCGACCTCGCCGGCGCGCGCCAGGGCGCAGGCCGTGGTCACGAAACGCACCGAACCGTCGCCCGCGTCGGCGCTGATTTCACCCAGCTTGACGTGGGCCAGCGACGGGCCGGCTTGCAGCACTTCGATGGTGCCGGGGGCATTGGTACAGTCGGCCGCGCGGTCCAGCTTGCGCACGATGGCGGGGTCGCCGCCCAGGCCACGCACCGCGTTGACCATCACGTCCACATCGCCCACCACCAGCAGGCGGGCCTTTTGGCGCAGTTCGTCATGGCCCATCAGCATCTTGGCCGTGATTTCCGGCCCGATGCCGGCCACGTCGCCCAGGGTGACGGCCAACAGCGGCAGCTTGTTCGATTGAGGTTGTGTCATCGCTTGAATCTCCTGTCGCGGATCGCGCGCACGGCGCGAACCAGTACGTCTTCGGTGCCAAAGCCGCCGGCCTTGGTCACCACGGGCAGGCCCGCGGCCATGCCCCCGGTCAGCGTGCCAAGAGGCACGCCGCCCATGACTTCATCCACCAGCGCGATGCCGCGCGCGGCCAGCGCCACCAGCACGCTGCGCGCGCCGTCGCCACCCGTGGCGACCACGCCCGCCGCGCGGGATGCCGTGATCAATTGCGCCGCCAGGCTGCCCAGCCGTTCGGCGACTTTCTCGGAATCCAGGCCGTCCAACTGCCCTTCAGGCGCCAGCAGCAGCACGGTGCCTGCGTCGGCCGGCGCCTTGGCGTGGGCCTGCAACAGCGGCTGCGTCCAGGCCTGCCAGGCGGCGTCGTCGGCCAGTTGTTGCAGCGAGGGCGTCCAGGTGTCGGCGCCCGACGCCTTCAGTGCAGCGGCTTGCGCGCGTGCGGCGCTGTGCTGCGACGTGACCACGACGACGACGGGCGCCGTCTGGTCCGCACCGGCCCACACGCGAGCCAGCGGCACGGCCAGACCGCCCGCGCCCACGGGCAGGGCGTGTTCGCCCAGCAAGCCGATGGCGCGCGCCAGGCGCTCCAGGTCGGCGTCCGTGGCGGCATCCACCACCACGGTGTGGCCCGCTTCGCGGATGCGCGCGGCCAGCGCTTCCGGCGTCTCGCCGTCTTGCACCGCGACGTGGGCGCAACCCAGCAACGTGGGGATATGGCTTTCGGTGACGGGCGTGACCGGGTCCGTCGCGGCGGACGTTTCGGTGACGGGCTTGCCGTTCACCCTCAGCACGCCTTGTTCAACGGTGCGGCCGGTGGCGGGAAAGGCGGGGCAGATCACCGCCACCGTGTCCGGGCCCCAGGCCAGGCGGGCCGCGTCGATCTCGGCCTTGAAGGCGCCGCGCAAAGTGGAGTCCACCTTCTTGTACAGGCGCGACACGCCGGCCGCGCGCAGCTGGCGCACGTTCTGGTCGATGACGCGGGCGGCCTCGGCGGCGGGCAGGGCGCGGCTGTTGGTCGTGACCGCCAGCACTTCGACGCCGGCCGTGGCCGGGCCGGACAGCGCTTCCTCGGCGCCGCCGATGGACAGGTGCGTGCTCCAGCCGGCGCGCACGAACTGCACGGCGGTGTCGCCCGAGCCGGTCAAGTCATCGGCAACGATGGCGATGGTGGGGGTCAAAGCGCCTCTCCGCGCGCCTCGCCCAACGTCGGCGTGGCGCGGCTTGTGTCCGCGTCCTCGGACTTCAGTTCACCGGCGCGCTTCAGGAAGTACGACGCCAGGATCGGAGCCAGGATGGAACTGATCAGCACGCAGGCGGCCACTTGCGCGGTGGCAGTGGACACGTATTGCTGGAAGTTGGGATCGGCGGCGGCCACGACGGCGGGCGTGGCGATGGCGTTGCCGGCGGTGGTGCCGGCGGCAAAGCCCAGGCCGCTCTTGCCGCCACGACGCAGGATCAAGCGATAGCCCAGGTAGACCAGGCCGCCGGTAATCGGGCTGATGATCAGGCCCAGGATCAGGCCGCTGATGCCGCCGCTGACGACCGCGCCCAGGTTGATGCCGGTGCCCAGCGCAAAGGCGAAGAACGGGATGACGATGTTGGGCACGGGCTTGAGCACGTCGCGCCACTTCGGGTCCAGGTTGCCGACCACGACACCCAGCAGGAACGGCACCAGCGCCGCCACCAGGGCAATCATGGGAATGTCGGCCAGGCCCGAGGCGCCCAGGAACAGCAGGCTGAAGAAGGGGCCGTCATTGACGGCGCTGGCAACGTAGGCGCCACGGTCGCGCGCATCGCCGTACTGGCCGGTGTAGGCCAGCCACAGGCCGCCGTTGCTGTTGTCGAACGCGGCCAGCAAGGCCAGGATCGACACGCCCAGCACGCCGTCCAGGCCGACGTAGCTGCCCAGGATGATGATGAGCGTGGCGGGCACCAGCGTCTTCATCAGCAGGATGGTGCCGGCCGTGGCCAGGATGGGGCCGCCGGTGCGGGCGTTGACCTGCGTGCCGGTCGCGAAGATCAGCAGGGCGATCAGCGGCAGGGCGCTGTTCTTGAAGAGGGCGGTAGTGAAGCCGCCGATGGCCAGCGCATCAGGGGCAAAGGTGCCGATCAGGGAACCCAGGATCAGCGGCACAAGCATCAATCCACCAGGGATTTTCTGCATGGTGCCAAAAAAAGGCGAACGGGAAGAGGCAGCGGTCGACACTTGCGTAAGTCTCCAGGACGGTTCTGGTGGATTGCAGACGTTCGTTGACGCGTCTGTCAGTGGGGGTTGAAAAACCGCTAGTGTACACCTGTACGTACTGCCTGTACGTACAGGTTTCGCAGCTGGCTCGGGTTTTTCAGGATTCCCGTCCTGGAGGGTTTAGCGCAAATGCCGGCGTCGCGACGAGCCTTGCGTCAGAAGCGGTACGCACCGCTCAACATTACCGTGCGGCGTGCGCCGTAGAAGCAGTCGCCACGGTCCAGGCAAACCACTTCATAGCTGCGGTCGGCAATGTTGTTGACATTCAAGGCATAGCGCCACGGGCCGTTGTCGTAGCTGACCATCGCGTCGAACAAGGTGACGGCGGGCGTTTCGGGCGCGCCGCCATCGCGGAAAGCCGTCAGGTAGCGCACGCCCGCGCCCACCGCGAAGCCGGGCTGGCCGGCCAGCGCAAAGCGGTACTTGCCCCACAAGGACGCCATGTGCTTGGGCAGGGCTTCCAGTTGCGGGTCGACATCGGTGTAGAGGTAGTTGGCGATCACGTCGACGTTCTTGGTGACGCGGCCGCGCAATTCCAATTCCACGCCGCGCGTGCGCGTCTTGCCGGCCTGGAGCTGGTTGTTGGGGTTGTCGGGGTCATTGGTTTGACGGTTCTTTTCGCGCAGGTCGTAGGCCGCGGCGGTGAACTCGATGTCGGCGTCTTTGGGCATGTATTTGATGCCGGCCTCGACCTGCTTGCCGCGCAGCGGCTTGTAGCGTTCGTTGTAGAAGTTGGACCCGGCAATGGGCGTGAACGATTCGCTGTAGCTCAGGTAGGGCGACCAGCCGTTGTCGGCCGCGTACATCAGGCCGAAGCGCTTGGTGGTGGCGTAGTCGGTTTCCTTGTCTTGGCCTTCGATGCGATTGTCGGCGCGGTCGCGGCGGATGCCCGCCAGGAAGATCCAGTTCTGGTCGAACTTGATCTGGTCCTGCGCGTAAAAGCCCAGCTGCTGCTGCTTTTGCTTGGGCGTGTCGGACAGTTCATATTCCGGCCGGTTGCCGTAGGCGGGGTGATACAGGTTCAGCGGCGCGCCCAGGCCGGAGGCCGTCTGGCTGGTCTCGCGGTAGTGCGAATAGTCCATGCCGAAGATAACGGTGTGCTCGGTGCGGCCCCAGTTCAGCTTGCCCTCGATATTCTGGTCGGCCAGCAGCGTGCGCATGCGCGGCTTGTTGACGTAGAAGTAACGGTCGGTGGTGGTCTGTTCCGCGTCGATATAGGAATCGCCACGGCGTGCGCCGTACACGTTCGGGTACAGCGATTGGTAATCAACGCGGCTGACGGTGTTGCGGAAATTCTGGTGGAATTTCCACGTGTCGTTGAACTGGTGTTCAAACAGCCAGCCCACGCTGAATTGCTCGGTGTCGTAGGCGTCAAAGCCGGGCTCGCTGACGAAGCGGCGCGTCGGGATGCGGCCATTGGGGTTTTCTTGCACCGACCCGCTCCAGGGCAGGAACGATTGCGTCGTGCCCGCCTTGTCCTTCTGCCACAACGCCTGCAAGGTCAACGACGTGGCGGCGCTGGGCCGCCAGGTCAGCGACGGCGCCAGCATCAGGCGGTCATCGGGCGCATGTTGCACCTGGGTGTCGCTGTCGCGCCCCACGCCCACCACGCGATACAGCCATTGGCCGTCTTCCGTGACCGGGCCGGTCAGGTCGGCCTGGATTTCGCGGCGGCCGTGATTGCCCACCACCACGCCGATTTCGCGCTGGGCGTCGGCTTGCGGGCGCTTGCTGACCAGGTTGACCAGGCCTCCGGTGCTGCCTTGTCCGTACAGCATGGACGACGGGCCGCGCAGCACTTCCACGCGCTCCAGGCCGTAGACCTCGGTGCGCGGGTTGTTGGAGTTGAAGAACTGGCGCAGCCCGTCCAGGTATTGCGCGGGCTCGGTGCCGCGTATGCGCACATAGTCGCCGCGGTTGTCCACGCCGTACGCATTGGGCCGCACGCCCGCGGCGTAGTTCATGGTGTCCTGAACGTTCAGCGCGCCCTGGTCCACGATCTGGTCGCGCGGAATCACGGTGATGGCTTGCGGCGTTTCGGACAGCGGCGTGTCGGTCTTGGTGCCCGTGGCGCTGCGCGTGGCGACGTAGCCGTCCACGGGACCGGTCGCGGTTTCGCCCATGCCGGTGACCTGCACGGCAGGCAGGACGGTGGTGGCTTCGGTGGCCGGATTGGTGGTTTGCGCCTGCGCGTTGGCGCCCAGGCAGGCGGCCAGCGCGGCGGCCAGCGCGGCGGCGGGCAATAGCGTCTGCGGCCGCGCCAGGCGGGCGGCACGAAGTGTATGGCGTTTCAAGAGT
The DNA here is from genome assembly GCF_001005835.2 of Achromobacter sp. LC458. Classification (NCBI taxonomy): domain Bacteria; kingdom Pseudomonadati; phylum Pseudomonadota; class Betaproteobacteria; order Burkholderiales; family Alcaligenaceae; genus Achromobacter; species Achromobacter sp. LC458. Next base: position 110,505 of record NZ_LBHW02000010.1, on the reverse strand, counting down.
CGTCCCCTACGGCGCTGCGGCCGCTGATTACATACAGGAATAGCAACGATAACTATTATTAATTGCGTTGCGGCCACGCGCCAAGACGCATGGGCGATCCCAGATGTAAAAAAAACCTGCAAGGGTGGGCGGCGGCGCTTGGCGGCCGGCAATAAATACCTTGCGTTTCAGAGGCTTGGCGGGACGCCAGGCAGGCCCCGCCATTGAAGAGAAGAAGGCGCCGTCCTGTTGGCCCCAAGCGACACCGGACGCCTCATGCGTACTGCGCGCGCCGCGTGCCACCTTCGCGGCGGCTGGCCTTGTCGGCCACGATATTGTCTTGGCCCATCTGCCGGCCGCGCTGTTCGATGCGGCCCAGAAAGTCGCGCAGCTGCGCCACCTCGGCATCGCTCAGGTCTTGCACCAGCAGTGCATTCAGCCGCGACACTTCGGGCAGCAGCGCCTGGTATCGCGCCAGCCCCTCGGCCGTGGCCTCGACCCGCACGACACGGCGGTCGGCGCTGTCGTGCAAACGTCGCAACCAACCTTTTTCACACAGCGCGCCCAAGGTGCGCGACGTGCGCGCCAAGTCCAGCTTGGCGGCGGCGGCAAGCTCGGCGGAATTCATGATGCCGCCTTCAATAGCGCAGGCCAGGATGCGCCACTCGCGTCGCGTGATGCCAAAGCGCCCTTCGCACAGGCGCACGAAGACGGGGTTCGATTGCGACCATGCCTGATACAGCCGATACATCAGCATGTCGGCCAATTGCGGCGGTGCGGGGATGGGGCGGGTTGGCATGGCGTCTCCTCCTTGCCGCAGCGCGTGCCGCGTCGGCGCGTTGCGCTGCATATCGTTATGGAAAGTCCTGGATTAGATCAAGCAATGGACCCGTTGCTACAGTCAATCTGCTTATTTCGGTATACGGCCAGGCAGAAAGAAACATAACCGACGGCGGGCCACTGTCGACAGGAGAACACCATGCGTAAATGGATGACGGGCGCGGCCTTGGCTGCCGCGTTGGCGGGGGCCGCGTCGCTGGCCGGTGCGCAGCAGGCGCCGCTGGATGGCGCGTTGACCATCGTGGTCGGCTACCCGCCCGGCGGAAGTTCCGACCGCATTGCGCGGCTGGTGGCCGACCGCCTGAAAGACCGCGTGGGCGTGCCCGTCGTCGTGGAAAACAAGACGGGCGCCGGGGGGCGCATCGCGGCCCAAGGCCTGCATGCCGCGCCTGCCACGCAGAACGTGTTGATGCTGGCCAACCCGGCCGTGATGGTGGTGGCGCCGCTGGTCTACGCCCAGCCCGGCTACGACGCCCAGCGCGATTTCAAGCCCGTGTCCCTGGTCAGCGAATATAAGTTCGCGCTGGCCGTGCCCGCGTCCTCGCCCATCCAGGACGTCGCCGCGCTACGTCTGTGGCTGCGCGCCAATCCCAAGCAATTCACCGTGGGCGTGCCCGCCACCGGCAGCTTGCCGCATTTCTTTGCATTGATGCTGGGCCGTGAAATCGGCCAGGAGCCCGAGGTGGTTGGCTATCGGGGGTCGGCGCCGCTGATCTCGGAACTGATCGGCGGCATCCTGCCGCAAGGCATCGACACGCTGGACACCTTGTTGCCGCAGCATCGCGCCGGCAAGATCCGCATCCTGGCGACCTCCGGTGAAACGCGTGACGCCGATCTGAAAGAGGTGCCCACCTTTCGCGAAGGCGGTGTGAACCTGGCGGCCGACGGCTGGAACGCGTTCTTCGCGCCGGCCGCGATGCCCGAGGCGAAGGTCAAGCGGCTGGGCGCCGACATTGCCGCCATCCTGCGCGAGCCCGCCATGCAGCAAGCGGTGCGCGCCGTGTTCCTGGAGCCGGTGTCGCGGGACGCATCCGACACCGCCAAAGCGTTGGCCGCCTACCGCCAGCAATGGGAGCCGGTCGTGCGCGACTCCGGCTTCACGGCCACGCAATAAGGGGCGGCGATGCGTACCGTGCAAAACGTGTTGTTCATCATGGCGGATCAGCTGCGCGCCGATCACCTGGGCTGCTACGGCCATCCCTATCTGCAAACGTCAAACCTGGACGCCCTGGCCAGGCGCGGCGTGCGCTTTGACCGCGCCTTCGTCAATTCCGGCGTGTGTGGCCCGTCGCGCATGAGCTACTACACGGGCCGCTATCCGTCGCGGCATGGCGCGACGTGGAACCGCGTGCCCTTGTCCGTCAACGAGATCACGCTGGGTGAATACCTGGCCGGGCAGGGCCGCGACCTGGCGCTGGCGGGCAAGACGCACATCATTCCCGACAAGGCCGGCATGGAACGGCTAAGCATCGATGGCGCCTCCGAGCTGGGGGTGCTGCTGGCGCGTGGCGGCTTCACCGAACTGGACCGCTACGACGGCCACCATCCGCCCGGCGACGAAAGCGGCTACCCGGCCTACCTGCGGCGCCACGGCTACGACAGCGCCGACCCCTGGACGGACTTCGTCATTTCAGGCGTGGATGCCAACGGCCAGATCGCCAGCGGTTGGCACATGCGCAACGTGCATCTGCCGGCGCGCGTGGCCGAACCGCATTCCGAAACCGCCTACATGACGGACCAGGCGCTGGACTTCATGCAGCGGCGCGGCAGCCAGCCCTGGGTGCTGCACTTAAGCTACGTCAAGCCGCACTGGCCCTACATGGCGCCCGCGCCGTACCACCGGCGCTATACCGCCGACCAGTGCCTGCCCGTGCAGCGCAACCGCGAAGAACTGCGCGACGCGCACCCCGTCGTTGCCGCGTATCGCCAGCAAGAAGAAAGCATCAGTTTTTCCACCGACGAATGCGTGCGCGTGGTGCGGCCCGCGTACCAGGGGTTGATCCAGCAGCTGGACGACCACCTGGGCCGACTGTTCGACTACATGGAAGGCGCGGGCCTGATGAAGAACACGCTGATCGTGTTCTCCGCCGATCATGGCGACTTCCTGGGCGACCACTGGCTGGGCGAAAAGGAATTGTTCTACGACACCGTGCAACGCGTGCCGTTCATCGTGATGGACCCATCGGCGGCGGCCGACGCCACGCGCGGGCAGGCGCTGGATGACATGGTGGAAAGCGTGGATCTTGTGCCGACCGTGCTGCGCGCGCTGGGCACGCCAGGCCCCGCGCACCGGCTGGAAGGCCGCGAACTGCAAACGCTGCTGCATGGCCGCGACGCCGCCACGCCGTGGCGCGACTGCGTGTTTTCTGAACTTGACTACAGCTTTCGCCACGCGCGCATCCTGCGTGGCAAGACGCCGCAGAACGCCCGCGCGTGGTCGGTGCGCACGGATCGCTGGCGCTATGTGTACTGGCTGGACGAGCCCGAGCAACTGTACGACCTGCATGCCGACCCGGGCGAATTCCAGGACCTGGGCACAAGCCGCGAGCACGCCGCCGTCCGCCTGGAACTGCGTCAGCGCCTGTTGGACTGGATGCTGCGCGGCAAGCGCCGCACCACCCTGAGCGACGAGGCCGTGGAAAGGGCCACCAACGCGCACAAACGGGCGGGCGTGTTTTTCGGGCAGTGGTAAGGGGCGAGCGCCGTTGCGCGGTAAGCGGCGGGAAGGCGTCGCGCACCAAGGGGCGTGGTGGCGTCGCGCACTAAGGGGCGGGGCGCGTCTTGCACCAAGGGCCGCAAATCGGCCAACTGGCGCCGGACGTGTAGTATTGCACGGCGTTTGGCGGGCACGGCATGAACACCACCTCGGCGGGGCGCCGTCGCGCGCCGCCCGGTCGCCGCGATTGGGCGTGCCCCCTCAGGCGTGCCCCGCGCTTTGCGTTTGCGTCGGCGCGGCGGTCTCGGGTTTCAGTTCCCGCCGCAGGATCTTGCCCACATTCGAGCGCGGCAGGTCATCGCGAAATTCCACATAGCGCGGCACCTTGTAGCCGGTCAGCTGCGTGCGGCAATGCGCAATCAGCGTGTCGGCGTCCAGGCCCGGATCCTTGCGGATCACGAACAGCTTGACCGCTTCGCCCGACCGTTCATCCGGCACGCCCACGGCCGCCACCTCGCGCACGCCCGGATGCAACGCGGCGGCGTCCTCGACTTCGTTCGGGTACACGTTAAAGCCCGACACCAGGATCATGTCTTTCTTGCGGTCGATCAGGAACACGTAGCCGTCGTCATCGACGTAGCCGATGTCGCCGGTGCGCAGAAAGCCGTCCGGGTACATCACCAGCGCCGTTTCGTCGGGGCGATTCCAATAGCCCTGCGTGACCTGTGGCCCGCGCACGCAGATTTCGCCGGGTTCGCCCACGCCCAGTTCTTCGCCGTCGTCGTTGCGGATCGAAATCTCGGTGGACGGCACGGGCAGGCCGATGGACCCGGTGAACGTCGTGACGTCCAGCGGGTTGACCGTGACGGCGGGCGACGTCTCGGTCAACCCATAGGCCTGCGCCAGCGACTTGCCTGTGACGGCGCGCCAGCGGTCCGCCACGGCGCGTTGCACCGCCATGCCGCCGCCCATCGTCAGGCGCAGGCGAGAAAAATCCAGCTTGGCGAAATCGGGATGATTCAGCAGCGCGTTGAACAAGGTATTGACGCCGGTAAACGCCGAAAACGGCACCTTGCCCATCTCTTTGATCAGGCCGGGGATGTCGCGCGGGTTGATGATCAGCAGGTTGCTGGCGCCGATTTTCATGAACGTCAGGCAGTTCGCCGTCAGCGCAAAGATGTGATACAGCGGCAAGGCCGTCACGACGCATTCCTCGCCATCGTTCACCAGCGGCTTGATCCAGGCGTGGGCCTGGCTGACATTGGCCACCAGGTTGCCATGCGACAGCATTGCCGCCTTGGCTACGCCCGTCGTGCCGCCCGTGTATTGCAGGCAGGCCAGGTCGCGTTGGTCCAGCTGCACGTCGGTAAACGGCTGGGCGCGGCCGGCAAGCAGCGCGTCGGCCAGGCGCACATGCCCGGGCAGGGACCACGCCGGCACCATGCGCTTGACGTGGCGGATCGCGAGGTCCACCAAGCGCCCTTTGACCGGCCCCAGCATCTGGCCGATGGAGGTGACCAGCACGTGTTCCACCGCGCTGTTGGGTAACGCCTTTTGCACCGTGGCCGCGAAGTTGTCGGCCACCACGATGGCGCGCGCGCCCGAATCCACCAGCTGGTGTTCCAGCTCATGCGGGGTGTAGAGCGGGTTGCAATTGACCACGACGCAGCCCGCGCGCAAGGCGCCGAACAGGCACACGGGGTATTGCAGCAGGTTGGGCATCATGAGAGCGACACGGTCGCCACGGCCCAGGCCTTGCGCGTGCAGCCACGCGGCGAAGTCGCGCGTCAGTGCGTCCAGTTGGGCGTAGCTGATGGATTTGCCCATGCTGATGTACGCGGTTTTATCCGCGTAGCGGCGGCAGCTGTCTCGCACGATCGAGACCAGCGTGGTGACGCCGTCCATGTCGATTCGTGCGGGGACGCCGGCGGGGTAGCTCTTGTGCCAGATAGGTTCCATCTTTGAGGATTTCCGCCTAGTTGCCCAACAGGGCTTTTTTCAGGGAGGCCTGCGCCGGCTTCTCGCCCAGCCACACGCGCAGCAGCGCGCGCGCGAAGTCGGGGCTGTCGATGCGGCCGCGCTGCTTGCCGTTATGTGACCCGGTCACGCCACGGGCATCGAAATCCAGGTCGACCACATCGCCTTCCTTGAGGGCGCCGATGTCGGCCATCATGCCGGCCAACTGGTCGGCCGGCGCTTTCATGGCGGCCAGCTCTGCCTTGGGCGTATTGTCGCGCAGGCCTTCCTGCAAGGCCTCGTCCAGGCTTTTGCTATCAACGTCGCGCAGCAATTGCAGACGGATGCGGCGCGGCTCGGTGCTGTTGATCAGCGCCGCCGCGTCGTGGCTTTTCGTGGTGACGTACAGCGACGCCACGTACACCTTCACCACGATTTTCGTGCGCACGCCGGCGCCGTTAAGCACCAGCGCATGGCTGCCTGCGGACAGCTGTTCCGGCACGCGCCTGCCCGCCACATCGAGGTCGGCGGCAAAGGCCGGCGCACCCACCAGGCCGGCCGCCAGCGTGCCGGCCAGAACGCCTGCCTGAAGTCGGCTCAGGGCGGTGGATCGCCCTCCAGGGATACGTTGCATGTGTCTCCTCCTGTGGTCTTTCGCTTGTAGAACTTCTTGTCGGCGATATAGATCGTGCGTTCCACGACGGCGTACACCACGCCGTCCTTGTCCTTCAATTCCACCGTGTACGTGCGGGTGGTTTCGTGGTCGCGCGCGAGGTCGGCGCGGATGTCCGCGATTTCCCCGGGCGGCAGCCGGAAGTCGACATACAGGGTCGTGTAGGCGGGCTTGCGAAAGCGGATCGAGGCGGCCTTGTCCCACACGATGTGATCCGGTCCCAATGCCGACATCAACATCGTCGGGTGGGCGCCGTCCGTTACCGCAAACAGCGACCCGCCGTACATGGACCCCACGATGTTGCGCGTGCGGCGAAGCAGCGGCAGCTTGATGCGGATGTGCAGGAAATCCGGCGACACAAACATCACGCGGCCGCCGGTGGCGCGAAACGCCGGATGCAGGTTGAAGCCCACCCGCATCAGGCGCGCGCGCCATTGCGGCGACAGGCTTTTAAGCCAATAGGGCTTCAGGCTGGGCATGCCGGTCGATTCCGCAATGGGCCTACATCGCTTCAAACAGCCCGGCCGCGCCCATGCCGGTGCCGATGCACATGGTGACCAACCCGTACTTGCCGCCCGTGCGGCGCAGCCCGTGCGTGATGGTTGCCGTGCGGATCGCGCCGGTGGCGCCCAGCGGGTGGCCCAGCGCGATGGCGCCGCCCAGCGGGTTGACCTTGGCCGGGTCCAGCTTCAGTTCGCGGATCACGGCCAGCGATTGTGCGGCGAAGGCCTCGTTCAGCTCGATCCAGTCCAGCGCGTCCTGCGTGATGCCGGCGCGTTGCAGCACCTTGGGGATGGCGGCAACGGGGCCGATGCCCATCACTTCGGGCGGCACGCCGGCGACCGAGAAGCTGACGAAGCGCGCCAGCGGGCTCAGGTTGAATTCGCGCAGGATGCGGTCGGACACCAGCACTACGGCAGCCGCACCGTCGGACATCTGTGAGCTATTGCCCGCCGTGACGCTGCCGCGCGTCGAGAACACCGGGCGCAACCGCGCCAAGGCTTCGGCGCTGCTGTCCGGGCGCGGGCCTTCGTCCACCTCGACCAGCCTGCGCACCACCCGCACCGCGCCGCTGGCGCCGTCGGGCAGATGCGATACCACTTCATAAGGCGTGGTCTCGGCGCGGAAATGGCCGGCCGCAATCGCCGCGCAGGCTTTCTGGTGCGAGGCCAGCGCGAAGGCGTCCTGGTCTTCGCGCGACACCTTCCAGCGTTCCGCGACCTTTTCGCCCGTCAGCCCCATGCCGAACGCCATGCCGATGTTCTCGTCGCGGGCGAAGATCTCGGGGTTCATCGACACCTTGTTGCCCATGATCTGCGGCATTGCGCTCATGGATTCGGTGCCCGCGCCAATCATGATGTCGGCTTCGCCCATGCGGATGCGCGCGGCGGCGTCGGCCACCGCCTGCAAGCCGGACGCGCAGAAGCGGTTCACGGTGACGCCCGCGACGCTTTGCGGCAGGCCCGCCAGCAGCAAGCCGATGCGCGCCACGTTCATGCCTTGTTCGGCCTCGGGCATGGCGCAGCCGGCAATGACGTCTTCGATGCGCGCGGTGTCCAGCGACGGCACCTGCGCCAGCACGCCGTTCAGCGCGGCGGCCAGCATGTCGTCGGGCCGCGTGGTGATGTAGGCGCCGTTGCGCTTGCCTACCGGCAGGCGCGTGGCGGCGACGATGTAAGCGTCTTGAATCTGCTTGGTCATGATCGTTTCCTCAGTTGCGCAACGGCTTGCCGGTTTCGAGTGTGTGGCGGATGCGGGCCTGGGTTTCAGGCGTGCGCAACAGAGCCACGAACTCGCGGCGCTCGACCGCCAGCAGCCATTCTTCGTCCACCTTCGTGCCGGTCTCGACCTCGCCTCCGCACAGGGCCACGGCGGCGCTGCGCGCCACGCGGTAATCGTGCGCGCTGATCATGCCGCCTTCGCGCATGTTGACCAGCACCATCTCGAAGTTGGCGATGCCATTGCGTCCCGCGACGGGGATGTTCGACAGGCGTGGCGGCGGCGTGTAGCCCGCTTCGGCGGCGGCGCGGGCCTGGCCGATGGCCACGAACAGCAGCTCGTCGGGATGGAACAGCACCACGTCGTGCTCGCGCGCGAACCCGGCGTCGATGGCTTCCAGCGCGCTCTTGGCCACCTGCGCCATGGCGATGGTCTGGAAGACCGGTTGCAGGTACGGGAAGACTTCACCGGGCGTGGCGGTCTTGGCGGCAAGCGCCGCCGCACGGCCGGCGAATTCCTTGCTGCCGCCGCCAGCCGGAATCAGCCCGACACCGGCTTCCACCAGGCCGATATAGCTTTCCAGCGCCAACACGCGGTGCGAGGCATGCATCAGGAATTCGCAGCCCCCGCCCAGCGCCATGCCCTGCACGGCGGCCACTGTGGGAATGCGGGCGTACTTGAACGATTGCGAGGCGCGTTGGAATTTTTCAACCATCGCTTCCAGCATGTCGAACTTGCCCTCGGCGCAAGCCTGCACCACCTGCTGCAAGTTGGCGCCCACGGCAAAGGGCGGTTCGTGCCAGATCACCAGGCCGTCGAAATCGCGTTCGGCGCGGGCGACGGCTTGCAGCACGCCTTCCAGCACTTCACCGCCCAGCGTGTGGTTCTTGGACGTGACGGACAGGATGGCGATGCCGGGGTCCACGTCCGGCAGGTTCCACAGGCGCACGCCTTCGTTGTCCCAGACGGTAACGCCACGGTCGTCGGGGCCTTCGCCAAACACGCGTTCGGGGAACAGCTGGCGGCGATACACCGGCAGGGACGAACGCGGATGCAGCTTGCCCGTGCGCGCGGAATACGAACCCTGCGGCGCGTGCACGCCCTGGCGGTCGGCTTCCTGCACCCAGGCGGGCAGGGGCGCGTTGCTCATGGCGCGGCCTGCGGCGATGTCGTCCGCCACGGCGGCGGCAATGGCCTGCCAGCCGGCCGCCTGCCAGGTTTCAAACGGGCCTTGCGACCAGCCGAACCCCCAGCGCATGGCCAGGTCCAGGTCGCGCGCGTTGTCGGCCACGTGTTCAAGCTGCACGGCGCTGTAGTGGAAGATGTCGCGGAACAGGCTCCACAGGAACTGCGCCTGCGGGTGGGTGCTGGCGCGCAGGGCGGCAAAGCGCTTGGCCGGGTCGCGTTCTTTCAACAGCGCGGCCACTTCGTCGGCCAGCTTGCCGGCGCTGGGCACATAGTCTTGCGCGTTCAGGTCCAGCACCAGGATGTCGCGGCCCTGCTTGCGGTAGACGCCGGCGCCGGTTTTCTGGCCCAGCGCGCCCTTTTGGATCAGCGCCGACAGCCAGTCGGGCAACGCGAAGTAGCGGTGCCAGGGGTCATCGGGCAGGTTCTTTTCCATGGTGCCGACCACGTGGGCCAGCGTGTCCAGGCCCACCACGTCCGCCGTGCGGTAGGTGGCGCTTTTGGGCCGGCCGATCTTCGGGCCGGTCAACGCGTCGACTTCGTCAAAGCCCAGGCCCAGCCGCGCGGTGTGGTGCATGGCGGCCAGGATGGAAAACACGCCGATGCGGTTGGCCACGAAGTTGGGCGTGTCCAGTGCGCGGATCACGCCCTTGCCCAGCGTCGACGTCAGCCAGGTTTCCAGCTGGTCCAGCACGGCCGGCTGTGTATGCGACGTGGCAATGATCTCCACCAGCCGCATGTAGCGGGGCGGGTTGAAAAAATGGATGCCGCAGAAGCGCTCGCGCAGGCTTGCGGGCAGGGCGTTGGCCAGCGCGTCGATCGACAGGCCGGACGTGTTGGACGCGATGATGGCGTCGGGCGACACATGCGGAGCGATCCGCTCGTAGAGCGCCGTCTTCCAGTCCATGCGTTCGGCGATGGCCTCGATGACCAGGTCGCAGCCGCGCAGCGCATCCAGGTGGTCGTCGTAGTTCGCGGGGGTGATCAGGGCAAGGCGGGCCGCGCCGGCCAGCGGTGCGGGTTCCAGTTTCTTCAATCCGGCCAGCGCCTTGTTGACGATGCCGTTGCGATCGCCTTCACGGGCGGCCAGATCGAACAGCGTGACCGGCACGCCGGCATTGGCCAGGTGGGCGGCGATCTGCGCGCCCATGACGCCGGCGCCCAGGACGGCAACGTGTTTGACGACGAACTTGCTCAAGGGGATTCTCCTGTGTAAAGCGGGCGGGCGGCGCGCGGCCGCCCACCCGCGCAAGGCTAGAAGCGGGACGACAGTTGCAGGCCGACGATGTGGCCGCTGCTGTCATAGGTGCCCGCCACGCGGCCCTTGGTCGCCTGGCTGCCGGACGTCGTGTCGATGTCCGTCTTGCGCAGGTACAGATAGGTGTAGCCCAGATCCAGCGTGGTGTTCTTGGTGGCCGCCCACTGCACGCCGGTCGAGAACCAGTAGCGGTCGTTATCGGGCAGGGAGGTGGGGCGGTCGGCCTTGTCATGCACCGGCGACTGGTCGTACGCCAGGCCGAACTTCCACTTCCAGTCGGGGGCGAACTTGTAGTTCGCGCCCAGCGCGACGCGCCAGGTGTCGCGGAAGTTCAGCGGCAGTTCGTCATCGCGCGCGCCGGGGCCGGAGTTGCGGATCTTCAGTTCGGGGATGCTGCTCCAGCCCGTCCAGGACACGTCGCCCAGCAGTTCCCAGCGCTCGTTCAACTGATGCGCGGCGCTCAGGATCAACGTGTCGGGCAGGTCCACCGAGGCCTTGGCGTCAAACGACACCGATTGCTTGGTGGGGCCGATGCTGGTGATGTCGGTGTCGCCCTTGGCGGTGTGCTTGATCTTCGAGCGGTACGACAGGCCGATGCGCGTGTCTTCGGTGGGTTGCAGCATGAAGCCCGCGTTCCAGCCCCACGCGTCCCCCTTCAGGTTCAGGTCGGCGTCGCCGTTGGTGGCGACCGGCAGGCCCGCAATCGGCACGACCGTTTTCTTCTTGTAGTTGGCGTCGATGTGTTGCCAGTTCAGCCCGAAGCCCATCGAGAACTTTTCGTTGACCTTGTAGGCAATCGACGGGTTCACGTTGATTGTCTTGATCTCGAATTTGTTCGAATGGTATTGGCCGACCCAGCCGTCGTCGTATTCGGTCATCAGGCCGAACGGCGCGCCGACGCCCAGGCCGATGTACCACTGCTCGTTCAATTGCCAGGAGGCGTAGAGGTTGGGCACCACGCCCAGGTTGCCCGCATCGCCGCCGTTGCCGCCGGTGGGGGCCGACCCGTTCAGGCCCGAGCCGGGCAGGCCGGGAACGCTGGGATTACGGCTGTTGCCGTTGTCCTTGAACTTGAACGAGGGCTTGATCAGATTGACCCCGCCCGAAAAATTCACGCCGGGCAGGTACGTCATGCCGGCCGGGTTGAAGTAAATGATGCTGGCGTTTTCGGGATTTGCCGCCGAGCCTGCGTAAGCGTTGCCCAGGCCACTGGCGTTCTGCTCTAAAAGCTGAAAGCCGGCGGCGTAGGACGTTGCGGACGCGCCCAGGCCGACCACCAGGGCCGACAAGGTGCTCAGGGACAATGAACGTCTGCGCATGGTACTGCCTCCTCGAGTTGGATGTATGTCTCTACTTGCACTGCCGGTCTGGTTGTGACCCCGGTCTATTCGGCGTTAGCCGGTTTGCTGCTGCGCCAGGCATGGCTCGCCTGGTAATGCAGGGGTCCGCCCGTGAAAGGCGCGAACCCCGTTCCAAAAATTACCCCGGCATCGGCCGAGTCGGCATCGGCGACCACGCCGGACTGCACGCGCTCCAGGGTGGCGTCCACCAAGGGCTGGATCAGGCGCTGTGCCAGCCCGGCGGGGGCGGCCGTAGTGGTGGTGCTGCTGCTGCCGTGTCCGGCGGCGCCTTTGCCTTGCTTGACCGGTTTGCCGTCGCGCCACGTATAGAAGCCCTTGCCGCTTTTCTTGCCCAGGTCACCGCGCGCCAGGCGTTCGGCCAGGCAGCGGGGCGGCTCGGCGCCACCGGCAAGTTGCTCGCCTGCCGCGCGCGCAATGTCCAGGCCGACGGTGTCGGCCAGTTCCAGCGGCCCCATCGGCATGCCGAATTCGACCATGGCGGCATCCACCGTTTCCGGCGCCATGCCGTCGTCCACGCTGCGCATGGCTTGCAGCATATAGGGCGCCAGCACGGCGTTGACGAGGAATCCCGGCGCGCTCTTGACGGGAAGCGCCAGTTTGTCTATCTGGCCCACGAAAGCGCAGGCGCGCGCCGTGGCCTCGCCCGAATCGCCCTCGGCATGCACCACTTCCACCAGCGGCATCTTGGCCACGGGGTTGAAGAAGTGGATGCCCACCAGACGCTCGGGGCGAGCCAGGCCGCTGCGCAGCGTTTCCAGCGACAGGCTGGACGTATTGGTGGCCAGCAGCGCGTCGGCCTGCATGCGCGGTTCCAGCGACGCGTACAACGCGCGCTTGGCCTCGGGTTGTTCGCTGATGGCTTCGATGATGATGTCGGCGCGCGGCACGCCGCCGCCGGTGGGATCGGGTATCAGGCGGTCCAGCGCGGCGCGAACCAGGCGCGGGTCTTTCAGGCGGCGCGCATACAGCGTGGCGGCGCGTTCGATGGCCGGTGCGATGCGCGCCATGTCCTGGTCTTGCAGCGTCACCGTCAAGCCCTTGTACGCGCACCAGGCCGCGATGTCGCCGCCCATGGTGCCGGCGCCCACCACGTGCACATGGCGGGCCGGCGTGACGCCGGTCTGCTTGCCGTTGGCCTTCAGGCGCTCTTGCAGGCGGAACACGCGCAACAGGTTGCGCGCGGTGTCGGACGAAATGATCGCGTCGATCAGGTCAGGCGCCTGCAAGGCGTTGCCGCCATGCTTTTCCCATAGCGTGACGATGGCGGGGGCGGCGGGGTAGTGGCCCAGTGGGTCCTTGGCGGCAATCTGCTTGCGTGCGCGGTTGGCGACCAGGGCCTTGAAGGGCCAGCGGTTGGCCCAGGCGCCGATACCACGCGCGCGGCGCGGCGGCTTTTTCGACAGCACCAACTGGCGCGCGGCAGCCTGTAGCAAACGCGGCGGCACGCGCGCGTCGGCCAGGCCCAGCGCGGCGGCGCGTCGCGCATCCGCGCCCCGGCCGGTCAGCATCATGTCCAGCGCGGCGGGCGCGCCGATCACCTGCGGCAAGCGCAGCATGCCGCCCCAGCCCGGGAAGATGCCCAGCATGACTTCGGGCAGCGCCAACGACGTGCCGGGCTGATCGGCGACCAGGCGATAGCGGCACGCCAGCGCCAATTCAAGCCCGCCGCCCAGGCAGTGGCCCTGGATCAGGGCAAGGGTGGGGTAGCGCACGGCGGCCAGGCGGTTGAACAGGTTCCAACCACGTGCGATCAGGCCGCGCGCCTGTTCGGGCGTGTCCAGGCTGGCGAATTCGTTGACGTCGGCGCCCACGATGAAACCGGTGGCCTTGCCCGACTGAATGATCAGGCCCGCCGGCGGCGCGGCGTCCAACGCGTCCAGCACCACGGCCAGTTCGGCCATGGTGTCGGCCGACAGCGCATTCACGGCGCTGCCTGCGCGGTCGAACGTCAGGCGAGCCAGGCCGTCGGGGTCGCGGTCCAGGCGCCAGTGGGAAAGCGTGTCCATGGTCGTCATGGGCGGTCCTCGTCCAGGGTTTCAACCAGCATCGCGCCGCCTTGGCCGCCGCCGATGCAGATGGCGGCCATGCCGCGCTTGGCGCCACGGCGCTTCAACGCTTCAAGCAGATGCAGCACGATGCGCGCGCCGGACGCACCCACGGGGTGGCCGATGGCGATGGCACCGCCGTCCACATTCAGCTTGGCCGGGTCCAGCGGCCCCCATGCTGGCGTACCGAAATGCGCTTGGCAATAGGCATCGTCACGCCATGCCGCCAGGCACCCTAGCACCTGCGCGGCGAAGGCTTCGTTGATCTCCCACAAGTCCAGGTCATTCAAGCCCAGGCCATGGCGTTGCAGGATGGGCGTGGCCGCATGCACCGGCCCCAGGCCCATTTGCGCGGGGTCCAGGCCGGCCCACTGGCTGTCCACAATGCGGCCAAGGGGGCGCAGGTTCCACTTGGCCACCGCTTCTTCGGACGCCAACACCAGCATGGCGGCGCCGTCGGTCACCTGCGAACTATTGCCCGCCGTGATGTTGCCCCAGGGTTTGTCGAACACCGGCCGCAGCTTGGCCAGTTTCTCGGGCGTGGAATCCTCGCGCACGCCGTCATCGTCGGGGTAGAGCTTGCCTTTGTTGTCGATCAGCGGCGTGATTTCATTGAGCGCACCGGCCGCGCGCGCGGCCAGAACGCGCTGGTGGCTGCCCGCCGCATAGGCGTCCATGGCGGCGCGGTCGATGCCGAAACGGGTGGCTACGTTTTCCGCCGTCTGGCCCATCGACAGGCCCACCACCGGGTCGGTCAACCCCTTGAGCAAGCCAATGACGGGCGCCAGGTTCTTCAGCCTGAAGCCGCGCAGCGCCGCCAGCTTGGCGCCGGTGCCGCGCGCCGCGTACCAGCCGGACAGCCAGCGCACCATGTCGTCGGAAAACAGCAGCGGGGCGCGGGACAAGGCGTCGGTGCCGCCCGCCAGCACCAGCTGCGACCGGCCGGTTTGAATATTGGCGATGCCGGAATCCAGGGCCTGCATGCCGGACGCGCAATTGCGCATCACGGTCCATCCGGGCACGTGGTTGCCACAACCCAGGCGCAGCGCAATCACGCGGCCGATGTTGACTTCATCCGGCGACGGCGCGGCGCAGCCGATGATGACTTCGTCCAGATCCGTGGGGGCATAGGGTTGGCGCAGCAGCAGGGCGCGGCCGGCTTGTACGGCCAGGTCCCCGGCCGAGAACGGGCCGGGGCCCGTGCGTGCTTTCAGGAAGGGCGTGCGAGTCCCGTCAATGACGTAAACCGGTTTGAATGCCATCGGTTTCCTCCGTCAGGCGACCTTGCGTTCGGCGGCGGGCCGGTCGGCCTGCGCCTTGCCCAGGTCAAAGGGGAAATCATCCACGTGCACCACGGTATCGCGCAAGCTGTTGCGGTGTTTGACCACGGCGTACTCTTCGGCGGTGATGCCACGTGCCGCGTAGGCGGCGTCGGCGATATCGCGCACGTTGGCTTGCGGGTTGCCTTGCAGGGCGCCGCGCTTTTCAAGTTCGCGGATCTTGGCTTCGATGGGCTCGGCGGCAAGCGTGGCGGCCAGCGCCAGTTCGATGGCGCCCACGGGCTCATCAGCGGTGGCGGGCAGGTGGCAGCCCGAGGTCAGGCGGTCGCGCGTGGCGCTGGGGTTGATCAACAGCCGCGCCACGTCCTGGCCCAGCGCGTCGGACGGTGGCGTCTGCGTGCGGCCCCACGGGAAGATCAGACGCGCCAAGGTCCAGGCCACGAAACGGTTGGGCGTGTTTGCCAGCACGCCGTCAAAGGCTTCCTGCAACTTGAACAGCGCGTCCTGGATGGACCAGTGCGCCAGCGGCGCATCGGCGGCCTGGCGGCCTTCGTCTTCAAAGCGCTTGAGCGTGGCGCTGATCAGGTACATCTGCGACAGCACGTCGCCCAAGCGCGCCGACAGGCGTTCGCGGCGTTTCAGGCTGCCGCCCAGCACCAGCATCATCGAGTCGGCCAGCAGCGCGAAAGCGGCGGAATACCGGCTAAGCAGCTGGTAGTAGCCCTTCATGTCGGGCGCCACGTCGGCGTTCACGGCAACAAAGCGCGCGCCGGTCAGCGCAGTGCCCAGGGTGCGCAACGTGTTCTTGGCCACAAAGCCCACGTGACCCCAGAACGCGCGATCAAAATCGTCCAGCCCTTGTTTGGCGTTGGGCGATTGCGCCGCCTGCATTTCCGCCAGCACGTAGGGATGGCAGCGAATCGCGCCTTGTCCAAAGATGATCAGGCTGCGCGTCAGGATGTTGGCGCCTTCGACGGTGATGCCGATGGGAATCTGCTGATACGCGCGGCCCAGGAAGTTGTTGGGACCCAGGCAGATGCCCTTGCCGCCAATCACGTCCATGCCGTCGTTGACGACCTGGCGGGCGCGTTCGGTCACATGGTATTTGACGATGGCGGACACGACGGACGGCTTCTCGCCCAGGTCGACGGCGCCCGCCGTCATGCTGCGCGCGGCATCCATCATGTAGGTGTGGCCGCCGATACGCGCCAGCGCTTCTTCCACGCCTTCGAACTTGCCCACGGGCATGCGGAACTGGCTGCGCACGCGGGCATAGCCGCCCACGGCGCGCGCCGTCAGCTTGGACATGCCGGTGTTGGACGAGGGCAGCGATATGGACCGGCCGGCGGCCAGGCATTCCATCAGCATGCGCCAGCCTTGGCCCGCCATGGCCGGGCCGCCGATGATGAAGTCCAGCGGCATGAAGACGTCGGTACCGCGCGTCGGGCCGTTCATGAACATGGCGTTCAGCGGGAAGTGGCGGCGGCCGGTGTCCACGCCGGGATGGTCGTGCGGCACCAGCGCGCAGGTGATGCCCAGGTCTTTCTTGCCGCCCAGCAGGCCATCGGGGTCGTACAGGCGGAACGCCAGCCCCAGCAGCGTGCAGACCGGGGCCAGCGTGATGTAGCGCTTGTCCCAGGTGACGCGCATGCCGATCACTTCGCGGCCTTGCCATTCGCCCTTGCAGACGATGCCGCTGTCGGGAATGGCCGCGGCGTCGGATCCGGCCCACGGGCTGGTCAACGCAAAGGCCGGCACCTCGTCGCCGCGCGCCAGGCGCGGCAGGTAGTGGTTCTTCTGTTCGTCGGTGCCGTAGTGCAGCAGCAGTTCGGCCGGGCCCAGCGAGTTCGGCACCATCACCGACACGGCCAGCGCGGACGAGCGCGTGGACAGCTTGGTCACGATTTCGGAATGTGCATAGGCAGAGAAGCCCAACCCGCCGTATTCCTTCGGGATGATCATGCCCAGGAAACCCTGGGTCTTCAGATAAGTCCACACGTCCGCCGGCAGGTCGTAGCGTTCCTGCGTGACGCTCCAGTCATTGACCATGCGGCAGGCCCGCTCGGCCTGGTTGTCCAGGAACTGCTGTTCGGCGTCGGTCAGGCGCGGGCGCGGGTAGGCCAGCAGACGGCTCCAGTCCGGGCGGCCGCGAAACAGTTCGCCTTCCCACCATACGGTGCCGGCTTCCAGCGCGTCGCGCTCGGTGTCGGACATCTGCGGCAGCACCTTGCGATACAGGTTGAAGATGGGCGCCGACAGCAGCGCCCGCCGCAGTGGCCGCACGCCCAGCACGATGGCGGCAAGCACCGCGATGACGACTAGCGTGAGGATGACTGCGGACATGTCTTTGTCTCCGTAATGGGGGGTCTGGTCGGTCTGGTTCTGGTTCTGGGGATGCCGATGCTGATGCCGATGTCGGCTAGGCGCCGGCCACCGGTGGCAGCGGGGCGCGCAGGCCGCCCAGCAGGAAGCTCATCAGGCGGGGCAGCAGCAGTTCGGGGTTGTCGGGTTGTTCGGCTTCGTCCAGCTGCCAGCCCGTGACGGAACGCAGCAGGTCGGTGCCGATGATGGCGTACGACGTGGCGCCCAGCATGAACTGGAAGCGCCACACGATTTCAGCCTTGGGCACATCGGGCAGGGCGGCGAACAGGGCATTGCGATAGCGCTCCAGCACGTCGGCGTATTCCTCCGCGAACAGCGCGCGGATGAAATCGGACGGCTCGGTCATGGTGCGTTCAAGCAGCGGCAGAAAGGTGCTGCCGGCCTGGGCAGGGTCGGCGGCGAGGCGCAGCAGCGTGCCGAAAAAGGCGTCGACGATCTGCGACGGCTTGAGCGGCTTGCCTTCGGATTGCGCCTCAAGTTCGTCCAACAGGCGCAGGCGCTCGCGGTTCAGCACTTCCAGCCGCCGTTTCAGCACCGCTTGCACGAGTGACTCTTTAGAGCCGAAGTGATAGTTCACCGAAGCCAGATTGACGCCGGCCGCGCCGGTGATCTGGCGCATCGAGGTGCCCTCGTGGCCTTGCTGCGCAAAGAGCGCTTCGGCGGTGTCCAGGATGGATTCGCGGGTAGTGGGAGTTCTGATTTCTTGCATAAGGTTGAATTCAAACGTTCGTTTAAAAATCATTATGCGGCAGGGAAGAACGAGAAGCGAGCCTCGGCTATCCCCAATAGGGTTTACCCCTAACGTACGGACGCAGCATCCTTTGCGCACTAGGCAAGGGGCTTTTCATACCGGGTCAGCTAGACCAGAAGGATGAGCCGGCAGGCGCGCTTGCATGAGCCCGGATCGGCCGCCGGCACGAGCTTGAACCGTTCGTCCTCGGACGGCCGGCCTAGGATGAATGTGGTCTGGAAGGCGGGGGAAAAACGCCGCAGTATCAGCGCGAGGACTCAATTGCGTTGTACCGGCGATGCAAGGGGCTAGCCCGCGCACCAGGCCGGTGCGCTCGCCCTAGACGCCCTGACACAGGAGCGGGACATATGAAAACCTACCGAGTGGGACTGTTGGTTGACGGGTATGAGCAACCCGGCTGGATGCATGAGATGGTGGACTGGCTGGTCCATAGTCAGGATTTCGACATCTCGGCCTTATTGGTGATGAGCGGCGAGGGGGCCGAGAAGGCCCCGCGCCTGGCGGTCAAGGCGCTGTTTGGCACGTTGTCGCGCTTCGAGGCCCGGATGCTGCCGGCCAAGCAACGCCAGATGCTGTCTTGCGCGGACCTGCGCAAAAGCATGCCGTCGCCCTCAGTGCCGGTGCTGCCGCTGGAAGCGGGCGTGACCACGCCCGGCGCGCAGGACGCGGTCACTGCCCTGGGCCTGGATCTGGTCATCACGCTGGGCGCGTCGTGCGCCACCCGCGCGCAAATGGCCGACTGGGCGAGGATGGGGGTATGGCAATTGAGCTACTCCGATATCGCCGTGTCGACCAGCCGCTACGCCGGCTTCTGGGAGGTGTTTCATCGCGAGGATCACACAACCGTAAAACTCTGGCGCATGGGAGCCAAGTCCGAACAGGACGAGCTGCTGGACCAGCGCAGTTTCAATACCGAAGTGTTCTGGTTGAAGAACCAGGCGCGCGCGTTCAGCCTGGGAAATTTCATGCTCTACGACGCCTTGCAGGCCCTGGCGCGCGCCCGCCAGAGCGAGCCGGCGCCCGACATGCAGATCATGAGCGGCCCGCGCCGGGCCGACCCGGCGGAGTGGGATAGCGCGGCGTATATTGCGCGCCAGGCGTGGTTAATGTCTGATTTGATTGTGCGGCGCATCATGAAGCGCAATGTGCGCTGGCGGATTGGTATGTTTCCGTCATCCCGGCAACAGGCGGTGGTATCGGAAGCCATGGTGCTGCAACCTCCCAAAGGTAGGTTCTTCGCAGATCCGTTTGTTTATACGCACGATAAAAAACCATATATATTTTTTGAAGACTACGACTTCACTTCCCGGAAGGGTACGATTTCGGTCGCGACCTACTCCGACGGGGCTTTCCGGCTGTTGGGCACTGCCTTGAATCTGCCTTATCACCTGTCGTTTCCATATATTTTTGAACACGAAGGTGTGACGTATATGGTTCCTGAAACGTGCGGAAATCGCAGTATTGAGTTATGGAAATGCACTGAATTTCCGTTGAAATGGGAGCTTGATGTCACGTTGATGACCAATATATCCGCCGTGGATACCATTATTTTTAAACACGGAGAATATTGGTGGCTATTAACAAATATCGACCGAACGGACGGCCAAAGCCATTGCGACGAGCTGTTTGCCTTTTTCTCGGATTCGCCGCGCTCGACCGAGTGGACGCCGCACGCCTGCAACCCCATCGTGCGCAACCCCATGCGCGCCCGCAACGCCGGAATCGTTGTGTCGCCTAGCGGAGAGGTGATCCGCTGCGCCCAGTACCAAGGCTTTTGCCACTACGGCAAGGGCGTGTCCCTGAACCGCATCGAAGAGCTGACGCCGTCCACGTATGTGGAAACGGATGGCGAAATCCACTACGCCAGCTTTTTGCGCAAGCGTCATGCTTCAATGCACCATTGGCACCATCAGGGGGGTCATACCGTATTTGACTTCGCCTATATGGAGTAAATGGAGCGTAGCGTTCCAAAATAAAAATGTTACCTATATTGCGATTCGGCGATCCGCAGCGGGCAGGGGTGTGTCTGCGGAAACATA
Organism: Achromobacter sp. LC458; assembly: GCF_001005835.2. Taxonomy (NCBI): domain Bacteria; kingdom Pseudomonadati; phylum Pseudomonadota; class Betaproteobacteria; order Burkholderiales; family Alcaligenaceae; genus Achromobacter; species Achromobacter sp. LC458. The sequence continues at coordinate 90,381 of NZ_LBHW02000010.1, read as the reverse complement.
TCGAAAGTTATTCGGTCCAAATTTCGGCATATCGGCCGCGACGGGCTTGCGCCCGGTCGCGGCCTTTTTACGGCCCCAATTTGGCCGACAGCGTTACGAATCAAGCCTCTTGACGCGGGTCCCCATAGGGGGAAAGCCGTCATTGCCCCAGGGGAGTCAGTGAAAACCCTAGCGGCAAAAAGGCGGAGAGGGCGCTCTCATCCGTATTTACGAGAGTGATTAAGGCTAACGAATGATTTCTGTTTTTATCGGATTATATCGCCCTGAAACGTCTTGATTTTGAAGGTTTCGAACCATAAGATGGGTTCATGCCATCCGTTATGTTGGCTACCAAAGTTGCCCAGCCCAAATGCCCCGGTCCAGCTTCATTAGATATTCCGGGATATTGCGGACCACCCCCGCAGGGCTGGAAAAAAAATAGTCTTCAGCACAGCGAAGATCCCTTCTAGGCCCGTCGAAAAACCGGGAGGACACCATGGCCAAGATGGTCCTGATTGAAGCCCATCCGCTACTGCGGTTGGGGTTGTGGCAGATACTTAGCAAGTTGGACGATGTGTGGGAAATCGAGGGTATGGGCTTGGCGGACTTGTCCAAGGCCGATGGCGCGCACGCTGGCGCCGATCTCTTGATCTATGGGTTGCCGGTGGATACCGATGAAGCCTGGAGCGCGCTGCACGAAATTCAGCGCGTTCTGACGCCCAAGCGGATTCTGCTGCTGACCGATGTGATGCCGTTGCCGATGCCGGTGCAAGGTTTGCCTGGCGCCAGCGTGTATGGCTGCTTGATGAAGACGGCTTCGGTCGAAATCCTGGAAGCCGCGATTCGCCTGGTCATGGCCGGCGGTCAGTGCTTCCCCAGCGAACAGGCAATGCAAGCGCCTGCCGCGACGGTCTGCGCGTTGCCGGCACGTGATGGCGACGACGCTTCCAGCAAGGGCTCCATGCCGGTCAGCGCCGGTGCGCAGCTGCTTCAGATCACGCCGCGTCAGTACGAAGTGCTGGTGTTGCTGGCTCGGGGGTATCCGATCAAGACGGTCAGCCGCATGCTGAACATCTCGGTCGCTACCGCAAAGACGCATGCTTGCACGCTTTATCAGCGTCTGCATGTCAAGAACAAGGGCGAAGCCGTCTACGCAGCGCTGCAACGCGGCGCAACCTTGGAATGGCATGAACCCAATGGCAGGGAATCGGACGCCGGGCAGATCTATGGGCGCAAGCTCGGCTAGCAAGAACGGGCGCGCCGCCTGCCCGGCAGCCAGGAACAGGTCTGTTCTGTTGCTGCCGGGGTCGCCCCACCATCCCGCCTAAGTCATACATCGCAGTTGCCGCGGCCCTTTCGGATGCGGCTTTCCTCCACCATTCATCCTCCTGAACGAGATTCAGCGAACGGTGCCGCTGATAGCATGGGTTGTGTCCGCAAGCATGGGTCGAGAGCGCGAACCACCACGCCTCGCCATCGCGATCCAATAGCGCGGACAAGATTCCCTTGGGGTTGGCGCCGCACAGAACCTGCCATCGCAGTGTGATGCGCCGACGTCATGGGAACCGTGCATGGGCCATGTGTCACAAGGTTCTCCCCGGGATGACAACCGTACTGATCGAAGACTACGCTCTGCTTCGCGTCGCGATCCAGCATGTGCTGGAGCGTGTACGGAACGCCGACGACATCCTGGCTATATCGCCAGCTCATTTACTTAACATGTCCAGTTCGATCAACCGCCCGGTCGAGTTGCTGGTGATCGGTTGCAGCGGCATTGCCGAACAGGACATGGGGCTTATCTCGCAGGCCATGGCCTTCTTCATGCCCAGGCTGGTGCTGGTGCTGTATTCCGTGCTGGACCCCGCCGTGATGGGGGCGTGTGCGCGGGCAGGCGTGGCGGGCTATCTGCCCAAGGCTTCCAGCCCCGACGCGCTGGCCGCTGCCGTGAGCCTGGTCGTGGCGGGCGGCGAATGCTATCCGCAACCGGCCGGGCGGCCCCAAGGCGTCGCCCAGGCGCCCATGCAGGAACTGCGTGAACTGACACAACGCCAGGAAGAGATTCTTCAGCTGTTGGTGCAAGGCAAGACCATGCGCGAGATCGGCCAGCATGTCGGCATATCCGTGGCGACGGTCAAGAGCCACGCGCGCACGTTGTACTGGAAGTTGAACGCGCGCAACCAGGCCGAGGCCGCCTACATCGCGGTGCAGATGGGCCTGGTGCGTAGCGGCGGCCCGCCGCCCACCCCGAAGAAGGATGTGCTGGGCTAAGGGGAAGGGGGGCGGTCTCTTACTCACCACGCCTGTCGGCCGGGGTTGCGCCCGGCCGATTGCTTTTGACTGCGGCCGGCAAGCGCAAAGCAAGCCAGGAGCCCGAAGGCAAAGGCAAAAGGCCAAGACCAAAACCAAATAAAAAACGGTAGAGATCCATCGATCTCTACCGTTCCTTCAACGCTTGAATCTCCCGCCCAGCCAGCCGCTACCGTTCGCCCTCGCGCGGGACGGCATCCACCGCTGCCGTTGCCGTTGCCGCCTCCGCTGCCCCCGGCGTTGCGCGCTTGCCCACCACCTTGGCGAATTCGCGTTCCGCCGCCGCCAGCACGGCATCCACGTGCAGGTGGTTCAACGCATACTGGCGCGCGGCGGCGCCCAGCGTTTCGCGGATCTGCGCGTTGTAGCTCAGCTTGCGCACCGCCTCGGCCATGGCCTCGGCGTCTTCGGGCGGCGTCAGCAGCCCGCAGCGCGCCACCACGCCGGCAAGCTCGGTGCCCGGCGCCGCGCCGCACACCACCGGGCGGCCGCTGGCCAGCATGCCGGTCAGCTTGGACGGCATCACCAGGTCGGCCGCGCCCGCGCGTTGCGGCAGCAGATGGATGTCGGCCGTGTTCAGCAACGCGCCCAGCCGATCGGCCGGCTGCAAGTCCAGGAAGCGTACGCGGGGCAAACCCTGGCACGCCGCTTCCAATGGCGCGCGCTCCGGTCCCTGACCGCAAAAGATGAACCACAGGCGGCTTTCGCGGCTCAGGCGCCGCGCCACGTCGGCCAGCGTCTGCAAGCCTTGCTTGCCGCCCATGTTGCCCGAATACAGCGCCACGATCGCATTGGCGGGTATGCCCAGTTGGGCACGGTAATCGCCACCCTCCGTGCGCGGCGTGATGGCGTTGACGTCGATCCAGTTGGGCAGCAGCACGGCGCGGTCGGGCTCGACACCCTTGGCGATGGCCAGGTCCAGCATGCGATTCGAAATGGTCGATACGCGGTCAAAGCGCCGCATCAGCCAGCGCTCGCCCCGCTTGACCAACGCGCGCAGGCCCGCTCCCTTGAGCAGGCCCAGTTCAAAGGCCGCGTCGACCTCGTAGTCCTGAATATGCAGCCACGCGCGCGCGCCGCACAGCCGCGCCGTGATCCATGCCGCGGGCGCGCAGAACAGCGCCGGTTCCACCACCAGGATCAGGTCCGGCCGGCCGGCTGCCGCGCGTAGCAGCGAGGGCAGGCTGGAGACCGCGAAGCTGGCCAGATGGATCAACCGCTTCAGGCCACCGGGGCGCGCGGGCACCCACAGCGGCGCGCGCCGCACGGTCACGCCGCGCCGCTCTTCTTTGCGATAGCGGCCGGCGCGGTAGCCGTCGTGCACCTGCCATTGCGGATAGTAGGGCGGGGCGGTCACCACGCTGACCTGGTGCCCGTGCGCGGCCAGCCACTCGGCCAGCTCGGCGCTGTACTTGCCGATGCCGGTCAGTTCGGGCGCGTAGTTGATCCCGTAGATCAGGATCTTCATGGCGCCGTCGCCATGCGTGGGCGCACCGGGCGGCAGGGGTTGCCATGGCACACCATCGCCGCCGGCATATTGCGAAACACGGAGCTGCGCGCGCCCACCACCGCTTCACGGCCGATGGTCACGCCCGGCCCCACGAAGACATCGGTGGCGACCCAGGCGCCGTCTTCCACGCGCACCGCGCGTTCGCGCAAGGGAAAGTCAGGCTGGCCGGCGTCGTGGTCCGCGGCGCACAGGTAGCTGCGCTGCGACACCACGGCGTGGGCGCCGATGTGGATAGGGCCCAGGCTGTACAGCACCGCGTCATCGCCGATCCAGGCGTAATCGCCAATCTGCACCTTCCACGGGTAGGTCACCGTGGCGGACGGGCGAATCAAAACCTTCTTGCCCACCTGCGCGCCAAAGCAGCGCAGCAGCCAGCGCCGAAAGCCATACGCCACCTGGGGCGACCATCGAAACAGCGTGGCCTGCACCGTCCACCACAGTTGCACCGTCAGCGCCGAGCGGCCGCGCTGGCCGGGGGCCAGCGCAAAGCGGTCCAATTGCTGAAGCGCGCTCATTTGGCGGCCCCCGGCACGGCGTCCGCCTGGGTTCCGTTGGCGCGCGCCAGACGGGCCTTTTGCAACTCTTCGGTCTTGATGCGGATCTGCCAGTAGTACATGGCACGCGCCACCGCGTAGTCATAGCCCGCCTTGCCGTCCAGAAAACCCAGGCGGAACACGTACGAATGCAGGAACGAGATGGGCGCCTTGAACGGCATGGCCTGGAAAATGCGCTTGAGCAACGCGCGCGCGCCCACGTTGGCCTCGCGCGGATCGTTCATCAGCCCCTTGGTGCGCAGGTTGGCTTCCCAATCCGAATAGCGGTTGTGCTTGTCGAAATAGTGGAACAGGGAATCGTGGTCGTTATGCACCATGCGCTGGCGCAGCGCAAAGGTCTCGCCTTTGACCTGCGGCTGGTAGTGGCCTTCCACTTCCCACATATGCGCCACGTCCAGGTCGTCGTAGTCCAGAAAGCGCGATTGGTCGCGCGCCAGCAGCGCCAGCTTGTAGACGCGGTGGCCGTGCACCAGCTTCTTGCCGCAGAACACGTAATCAAAAGGCACGAACGCGCCGCCCGCGCCCGCCGCGAAGCGTGGCAGCACCTCGCGAATTTCGGCGGCAAGCTGCGGCGTCATTTCTTCGTCCGCGTCCACGTACAACACCACCGGATGCAAGAAGGGCAGTTGCTCCAGGCACCACTGCTTTTTCTTCGGGTACTTGCCGTTCCACTGGAAATTGGACACGCGGGCGCCCAGGGCGGTGGCCATCGCGCAGGTGGCGTCGGTGCTGTTTGAGTCCACCACGAACACTTCATCAAACTCCACCAGCGCCTTCAGGCACTTGGCGATGTTGCGCTCTTCGTTCTTCGTCATGACAACCACGGATACCGGTATTTTCTGCATGATGCTGTCCTGTTCAGGGCGTGCCGCGTTGCATCAGCGGCTGGAATAGCGCGATGACGTTGCGGCAGTGCCGCTCTAGGGAAAAGGCGTCGGCGCGTTCGGGGCCTCGCGCGGCCAGTTGCTCGCGCATCTTGGCGTCGTAGGCCAGCCGGCGCACGGCGTCGGCCAAGGCTGCCGCGTCGCCCACCGGCACCAGCAGCCCGTAGCGCCCGGCGTCCAGAATCTCGGCGGGGCCGTGCGGACAGTCGGTGGAAATCACCGGCACGCCCAGGCACAAGGCTTCCACCAGCACGTTGCCGAAGCTCTCGCGGATGGACGTCAGCACAAAGGCGCCGGCGCTGGCGATGACGGGAAACGGATTGTCGATGTGGCCGGCCAGCGTGACCGGGCTGCGGGACGGGCGCTCGTCGATCCGCTTTTGCAGCGCGTCGTGTTCGGACCCTTCGCCCAGGATGGTGAAGGCGATGCCCGGGTCGTCCAGCAAGGCGGCCGCGTCCACCAGCGTGGCGTAGTCCTTCACGGCTTCCAGCCGGCCCACCGCCACCACGTGATAGGGCGCGGCAGCATCGCCTTGCGTGCGCTGCGCGCCTTGGCGGCGCACGTTGTCCAGCGGCACGCCGTTGTAGATGGTGTGGACCTTGCCGCGCAGCGGCGGAAACATGCTGACCAAATCTTCCTTGACGCCGCGCGACACGCCCACCACCGCGTCGTGGCGCCGATACGTCTGGCTGACCAGCCAGCATTTCAGCCGCCGCATGCGCGAGGCGCCGTAGTGGATGGCCGGGCTGCTGTGCTCGAATGCCACGGTGCGAAACGTGCCGCCCAGTATCTTGCGGGCCAGCACCACCAGCATGTTGCACAGCAGCCCGTGCGAACACACGATGGCCGGCTTGTCGCGGCGGATCTGCGCCAACAGGCGCATAAAGGCTACGGGCAGCATCAGCCGCAGCTTGGTGGGCGATTCAATGATGGGCAGGGCGCGCGTCACCTTCGGGTTGGCGACGGGGTATTCGCGGTTGCGCGAACGCAGCAGGAACAGGCCCGAATCAACGCCCTGTTCCGGCAGAGCATCCACGATGAAGGCAACGCATCTACCGACGCCGCCGTGCAAGTCTGGCGCGACAAACAAGACATCAGGCATGAGGAATCACTCGAGGTGGCGTCCGGCGCACGGCATCCGGACGGTGGCTGGGGGATAGCGGCGCACGGGGCGCGTCCGCGCGGGGCACGGGCATGATCTGCGCATTGCGCATCAACGACAGGCAATAGCACAACAGGAAGCCGGTGAACGCGGTCTTGGGCGCGTAGGCCAGCCCACCGGACAGTGAATCGATGAAGATGTAGATGGGCGCCGTGGCCAGCAGGTAGCGCCGGTGCATTTCCAGGCCGGGGTGCGCGTATCGCCGCAACAGCGTCAGCAGCAATATCAGCAAGGGCGGAAGCATGATCATGATGGTGCCGACCACGCCGAACTTCATTAGGTAAAAGGCCCAGGAGTTATGCGCGAACGTGCTCAGTTCGAAGCCGTTTTCGCCCATGACCCAACTGCGAAAGCCCGCGCCCTTGCCAAACACGGGGCTTTCGGCAAAGTAGTCCATCTGCCCCTGCATTTCCTGGATGCGCGCGCCGTAGCTGGAATCTTCGTCCAGCTTTTCCACGCTGAAGATGCGGTTGCTCAGCACGTCCAGGTAGCCGATGCTGGCAAACACCAGCACGCCCGCGACGGCGGCGGGGGCAAAGATCAGCACCGCGCGCCGGCGCAGCTCGGGGCCGGTGCCCAGCAGCACAGCAATCACCACCGATATCGCCAGTTGCAGGTACTGGCTGCGGTTCAGCGAAAACACCAGCGCCAGCAGCATGTACAGCGTCAACGCGTAGGCCTTGGGTCCGGACACGTTCAAGGTGCGCCGGAACGTCAGCAGCGACACCACGCCAAACGGAATGGCCCACACGCCCAGCCGCACGTTGCGCAGCGGGTTCGACACGCTGAACCCCTGCAATTGTTCCAGCAGCATCAGCGTGGCCACCGCCAGGCAGGCCGCCACGATGTACTTCTGCAACACCGCGTAGGCGGCCGGGCTGTCGATGTCCTTGTAGCAAAGGAACGGCGTGCACAAGAAGTAGAAGACGATGCGCAGGTCGCGCGCCACGTCGCCGGTTTCAATGCCGGGGTGGTGCATCGACACCAGCAGCAGATAGATCACCGACATGGCCTGCAAGCCCAGCAGCGCGCCAAGCAGGCCGCGCGGCAGGGCGTAGGCGCTGGGCTCGGCCAGCCGCAGCGCCTTGACGGCCAGCATGGCCACGAACAGCACATCGAAGGGCGACAGCTTGAAGCTGCCCACGCCCAGGATGAAGCGGTCGTCGTTCAGGGCCAGCGCGGTGAAGGCGAACAGGCCCAGCAGGTGCAAAGTGGATAAGCGGCGGTGCGGGCTCATGTCGGCGTCGTCCTAGTGCGCGGCCCAGTCGTCGCGTCCGAAGATCTTGGTGGTCAGCTTTTCGAACAGGTACGACAAGTCGCCCTGGCGCGCGTGCGCGGCCACCTTGGAGGCGCGGCATGACAGTTCGAACAGCTTGCCCAGGCCCGGTTCGGTGCGCCGGATGCGCGTGACGATCTGCTCGCGTTCTTCCAGCAGCACGTCCTGCATCAGCGCGGTCTTGGTTTCGTCATGCGCGGTGTAGACGCCCAGCGCATCGGGCACGATCAGGTTCTTGCCTTCGCGCAGCAGCCGGCTCCACAGCTCCAGGTCCATGCAGTAGCGCATGCTTTCCTGCAACAGCCCGTATTTGCGCAGCAGGTCGCGGCGGAAGATGGCCGACTGGTTGGGTATGGACGCCTTGACTACCGTCAGCGTGCCGCGATTGACGGGCGTGTAGTGGATCTTGCGAAAGATGTGGTTGTTGGCGTCGGCCACGAACAGGTTGCCGCTGACGATCGGCGCGCGGCCCCGCGCGGCCGCTGCGCCCAGCTTGCGCAAGGCGCCGGGGAAATACAGGTCATCGGAATTCTGCCAGCCGACATAGTCGCCCGTGGCGCGTTCAAAGCCCTTGTTGATGGCATGGGACTGGCCGCGGTCCGGGGTGCTTTCCCAGTACGTCAGGTAGCGCTCGTACTTGCGGATGATGTCCACGCTGCCATCGGTCGAGCCGCCGTCGATGATGATGTATTCCAGACGCGGATAGCCCTGGTTCAGCACCGACAGGATGGTGCGCTCCAGGAACTTGGCCTGGTTGTACGAGGGGGTCACGATGGTCACCTTGGGCAACAGGCCGCCGGCGATCGGCGCGGGCGGGCGCAGCTCGCGGACGAAGTCGATGAGCTGACGTGAATACTCGTTATGACGCTTGCGCATGTAAGACCTCAGCATGTAGGTGTTATCGGGTGGCCGCTGGCAACGCGCCCGGAAATTCGGGGCGGGATTGACGGATGGCGAGGGCCACGCCGGCCAGCGTGATCGCCGCATACGCCATGCGGCCCCACGCCGCGGCGTGTTCGCCCGCCGCGTGCACCAGGCCCGCCATGACACACAGCATCGCCAGTCCGCCCAACCCGTTCAGGATGGCGACGGCGCGGGAATTGCCCAGCCCCAGCAAAGAAAAGTGGGCCGCGGCGTTCAGCGACAGCAGCCCGGAGGCCACGATCAACAATTGGAAAGTGCCCAGATGACCGGCCGCCACGTTGTCGCCTAGCAGCAGGTTCAACAAGGGATGGCTCACGGCCAGCACGGCCAGCGTGGCGGTGGCGGACAGCACCAGGTTCCATCCCATCATGCGGCGAATCTCGCGTTCGACGGCGCCCGCGTAGGGCGGCGACACCGACAAGCGCGTCACGCGCGGCATGGCCTTCTGGAAGATGGCCACCGAAGCGGTATGGATGATCTGGCCAACCTGCACGCCCACCGTGTAGATGGCCAGCGCGGCCGGCCCCATCATGCTGCCCACCAGCACGCGGTCGACCGAGCCGAAGGCCAGCGCGCTAAGGCTGTTCAGCCATGACCAGCGTGAAAACTTGAAGGCGTCCATCATGGCGCCCCGATCGCGCACCGGCCGCACCAGCACATGGCCGTAGGTGCGCGAGAACACGCGCATCTTCACGCTGCCCGCCACCAGCAGCCCCAGCGCCTGCGCCAGGCCGGTGTAGGTGGGCGACGCGGTCATCCAGGCGGTGGCGCAGGCCAGCGCCATGGTGCCGCTGCGGCTGAAAACCTCGCACAGCGCGGTGGCGCGAAAGTCCTCTCGGCCTTTCAGGCAGCCCGAAAACAATTGGTCGTATTGCTGCGTCAGGTAGATGGCCAGCGCCGGCAAGGCCAGCAGCGTGACCGCCACGCCGCCGAACGTGGCGGCGGGCCAGGCCAGCCCCACCACGGCCCAGAGCAACACGGCCGCCAGCGTCACCACGCCCAGCGCGCAGCCGATCAGCGACATGCTGACCCCCGCCGCGCGATAGGCGCCGCCGGGTTCGTGCATCCGCTCGGACACCAGCTTGGTGGCGGTCACGGCCGCGCCCAGGTTGGCGGCGTTGCCGAAGCCGGCCAGCGCGATGATCATCGAGTACTGGCCGAAGCCCACCGTGCCCAACTGCCGAAACAGGAGGGGCAGGGCGATCAGCGCCGCGACCGGGCCGATGCCGTATTCCACCAGCCCCCAGAAGGAGGCGTTGCCGGCGATGTGTTTCCTGACGAATCCAAACATCGGGGAAGCCTGTGGTGAGTGCTGGCGTGGCCGTCAGGCCACGGGCAGCGCCGATTGGGATTGATCCGCGCGTTCACGCAGGAAGTGCTGGTAGGCCAGCGCGATGCCTTCGGTCAACGACACGGCGGGTTGCCAGCCCAGCGCCGACACGCGCGACGAATCCATCAGCTTGCGCGGCGTGCCGTCGGGCTTGCCGGTGTCGTAGACGATGCGGCCTTGGTAGCCGACCACACGCGCCACCAGCGCGGCCAGGTCCGCGATGCTGATGTCCTTGCCCGCGCCGATGTTGTAGATGCCCTCGGCGTCGGGGTGTTCCATCAGCATCACGCTGGCTTTGGCCAGATCGTCCACGTACAGGAACTCGCGCAGCGGCGTGCCCGTGCCCCAGATCGTCACGCTGTCCTGACCGGCTTCGCGGCCTTCATGGAACTTGCGGATCAGCGCGGGCAGCACATGGCTGCTGTGCAGGTCGTAGTTGTCGTGCGGGCCATACAGGTTGGTTGGCATGGCGCAGATAAAGCGCGCGCCATATTCCCGTTGGTAGGCTTCGCACAACTTCAGTCCGGCGATCTTGGCGATGGCGTAGGGCTCGTTGGTGGCTTCCAGCGGGCCGGTCAGCAAGGCGTCTTCGCGGATCGGCTGGGGCGCCTCGCGCGGGTAGATGCAGGACGAACCCAGGAACAACAACTTGCGCACGCCGGCCGCATACGCGGCGCGGATGACGTTGCACTGGATCATCAGGTTCTTGTACAGAAAGTCGACCGGATGATTCTGGTTGGCCAGGATGCCGCCGACCTTGGCGGCGGCCAGGTACACCACATCGACCGGCGTGGTCGAGAAAAAGCGGTGCACCTGATTCTGGTTTTCCAGGTCCAGCTCGGCCCGGCTGCGGGTCAGCACGTTGGGGTAGCCGCGGCGTTGCAGTTCGCGGGTGATCGCCGCGCCCACCATGCCGCGATGGCCCGCCACGAACACGCGTTGGTCCAGGTTCGTCATGGCGCGCTACTCCTTGTAGGCGTAGATTTCGTAGCCGTTCTGCTCGACCAGCGCATCGCGGCGCGCGTCCTTCAGGTCGGCTTCCACCATTTCCTTGACCAGCTCCGCGAACGTGGTGCGCGGCGACCAGCCCAGCTTTTCGCGCGCCTTGGTGGGGTCGCCCAGCAGGGTTTCCACTTCGGTCGGGCGGAAGTAGCGCGGGTCGACCCGCACGATGACCTGGCCGGGCTTGACGTCGTGTACCGGCGAGAACAGCACGGTGGCCGTTTCTTCCAGGCCTTCGCCTTCCCATGCCAAGAGGATGCCCAGCTCGCGCGCCGCCGTATTGATGAATTCGCGCACGCTGTATTGCAAGCCGGTGGCGATGACGTAGTCCTCGGGCGTGTCCTGTTGCAGCATCAGCCATTGCATTTCGACGTAGTCACGCGCATGGCCCCAGTCGCGCAGCGCGGACAGGTTGCCCAGGTACAGGCATTCCTGCAAACCCAGCACGATGCGGGCCAGGCCGCGCGTGATCTTGCGCGTTACGAACGTTTCGCCGCGCTTGGGCGATTCGTGGTTGAACAGGATGCCGTTGCAGGCGTACATCCCATAGGCTTCGCGGTAGTTCACGCTGATCCAATAGGCGTAGAGCTTGGCGGCGGCGTACGGGCTGCGCGGGTAGAAGGGGGTGGTTTCCTTCTGCGGCGTTTCCTGCACCAGGCCATACAGCTCGGAGGTGGACGCCTGGTAGAAGCGCGCCTTGTTCTCCAGCTTCAGGATGCGGATGGCTTCCAGAAGGCGCAGGGTACCCAGGCCGTCGGCGTTGGCGGTGTACTCCGGCTCTTCGAACGAGACGCCCACATGGCTTTGTGCGGCCAGGTTATAGATTTCGTCCGGCTGCACCGATTGCACGATGCGGATCAGGCTGCAAGAGTCGGTCATGTCGCCGTGATGCAGCACGAAGTTGCGCGGCTTGTCATGCGGATCTTGGTACAGATGGTCGATGCGGGCGGTGTTGAACAGCGAAGCGCGCCGCTTGATGCCATGGACTTCATAGCCCTTGGCCAACAGAAACTCGGCCAGATAGGCCCCGTCTTGTCCGGTAACGCCGGTAATGAGTGCCCGTTTTGGCATGGTTGTATCCTTAAGACTTAGTGACTGCACGAAAGGAGCCGAAGGCTGCGGAACCAATGTGCAATGAGATTACTGTTGCACCCGCCGCCAAGATATCGGCCAAAAGGTCTAAGAGTTCAGCCTGTCGGTAGGGAAAAAAGGATTGGATTGATTCATCCAGCGCACCCAGCGCGGTGACGGCAAGCATGGCCACCAGGGCAGGGCGCCGGTTGACCGACAGGTAGATCAATCCCGTCAATACGGCGTAGGCCACAAGATGCAGGCGCTTGTCCCCAAAGGCATCGGACATCTCGGCGGCCAGCCCGGGCAGGTTCCCCACGGTGATCAACACCAGGAAGAACAGCCCCGCGACCGGCAGGCAAAGCCGGGCTACGCCAGGTCGCCAGAAGGGTTCCCCGTCCAATAGGCCCGCACCCCCGCCGCCGGGCCGCCCCAAGGCGGGGGTAACCCCCTCGGGGGGCAGCGCGGGCCCGGAGGGCCTGGCGCGTGGGGGCAACCCTGCGCCGCCGGGCCGCCCCAAGGCGGGGGTAGCCCCCTCGGGGGGCAGCGCGGGCCCGGAGGGCCTGGCGCGTGGGGGCTCCCTAAACTCGGCCATACATATCCTGGAAACGCACGATGTCGTCCTCGCCCAGATACGCGCCTGACTGCACTTCGATGATTTCCAGGGGGATCTTTCCCGGGTTTTCCAGGCTGTGGGTTTCGCCCAGCGGGATGTACGTCGACTGGTTTTCCGTCAGCAGGTACTGCTTGTCGCCGTTGTAGATCCGCGCCGTGCCCGACACCACGATCCAGTGTTCCGCCCGGTGGTGATGCATCTGCGACGACAGCCTGGCGCCCGGTTTCACGGTGATCCGCTTGACCTGGTAACGCGGCCCGTGGCCCACCGAGTCATACGACCCCCACGGGCGCTGCACCTCGCGGTGATGGTTCAGCTCCGACCGATGCTGCGTCTTGAAGATCTCGACCAGGCGCTTGACGTCTTGCGAGCGCGACTTGTGCGCGACCAGCACCGCGTCGGCGGTTTCGATCACCACAATGTCATCCAGCCCCACGGACGCCACCAGCCGGCTGGTCGAGTGGATCAGGCAATTGCGCGAATCCTCCACCATGACGTCGCCCGTGGTGGAATTGCCTTCGACCGTCTTCTGGGCGATGCCCCAGACCGCGTCCCACGCGCCCACGTCGCTCCAGGACGCCGCCAGCGGAATCACCACCGCGCTGTCGGTGCGTTCCATGATGGCGTAGTCCATCGAATCGCTGGGGCACGCTTCGAACGACGGCCCATCCAGATGAAACAGGCCAGCCTCGCCATGGCCGGTGGCCACCGCCGCCTGCACCTGTTCCAGCATCTTGGGCGCCAGCCGCGCCATCTCGGACAGGAACACCGACGCCTGGAACGCGAACATGCCGCTGTTCCAGTAATACCCGCCGTCATCGATCAGCCGCTGCGCGACTTCGGGCGACGGCTTTTCCACAAAGCGCCGCACGCGCCGCGCCGGCGCCATCACGCCGGGTTCGTCCGACTGGATGTAGCCATAGCCGCTAAGCGGCGCGGTGGGCGTGATGCCGAACGTGACCAGCGCGCCCTGGCGTGCCGCCTCGTACGCCTGCGCAAAGGCTTGCCGTAGCACGTCGCCGTCTTCCAGCACATGGTCGGACGGCATGATCAGCATGATCGGGTCTTCGCCGTCGCGCATGGCGCGCAGCGTGGCGGCGGCAATCGCCGGCGCGGTGTTGCGTGCAAAGGGCTCCAGGATCACTTCCGCGTCCTTGATGCCCAGCTCCTGCGCTTGCTCGGCGGCAATGTACTGGTGCGCGTCGTTGCAGACCAGCATCGGCTTGGCCTGCGCGCCGGCGGACCCAAGCCGCAGCAGCGTGTTCTGCAACAGGCTGCGCGAATCGGTCAAACGGATGAACTGCTTGGGCAGCAGTTCGCGCGACAGCGGCCACAGGCGCGAGCCGGAACCGCCGCAAAGGATGACAGCCCGGTAGGCGGGAGGGGGATTCGTCATGGCGCTCACTCCTTGAAGTAGGCCTGGGTGTACGGATGCACGCCGGGATCGGCGGCGATCTCTTCCGCTTGCAGCCAGCGGTAGCCATGGTGCTGGCCGCGCGGAAGGGTTGCGGTATCCAACGAAAGCTCGGCCTCATACGCGAGGACGACATAGTGGGTGGAGCGTCCCGCTTCACCCGCGAAATTGGTGCCATAGAAGTGCTCGTACACGCCGCGCGGCGTCCACGATTCGGGGGCAATGGCCAGCCCCAGTTCTTCACGCGCGATACGGTCCAGCGCGGCGCGCAGCGGTTCGTTCTTGCGGATGCGTCCGCCCGGCACGAACCAGGCGCCACGCGCCGGCGGGTTGGTGCGCAACCCCGTCAAGTAGCGTCCGGCGCCGTCGCGCAACAACAGGTCGATGGACACCAGCGGCAGCATCTCCACCGCCTGGCGGAAGTCGGCGCGCGGCAGCACGCTGGTGGATGCCGCATGTGCCGTCATGGCCGTCGGCACGGGCACGGGCGCGTCGGGCCATCCCAATGGACTAGTAGACATTTCGGCCCGTCCATCCCGACACGGCCGTGCGGGCGATGATCAGCAGGTCCATCCGGAACGTCCAGTGCTGGATGTAATAGATGTCGTGCTCGACGCGGTCGCTCATCTTGCGCAGCGTGTCCGTCTGCCCACGAAAGCCATTGACCTGCGCCCACCCCGTGATGCCGGGCTTGACGCGGTGGCGCATCATGTAGCGCTGCACCAGGTCCTTGTACATTTCGTTGTGCTCCAGCGCGTGCGGGCGCGGGCCGACCACCGACATATCGCCCATCAGCACATTCAGGAACTGCGGCAGCTCGTCCAGGCTGGTACGCCGCAGGAAGCCGCCGATGCGGGTAATGCGCGTATCGTTGCGCGTGGCCTGCGTGACCGTGCCGTGTTCCTGGTGCACCGTCATCGTGCGGAACTTGTAGACGTGGAACACCTTGCCGTCCACGCCCAGGCGAGGTTGCGTAAAGAACACAGGCCCGCGCGAGGTCAGCTTGATGGCCAGCGCAATCGACAGCATCAGCGGCGCCAGGCCGATCAGCGCGCAGAACGCAAAGCCGCGGTCGAATACTTCTTTCGCCCAACCGCGCACGCCGGCGGCGGGCAGGCTGTTCAGCTGGATGGCGGGCAGGCCCAGGAATTCGCCGATGCGATGGCCCAGCAGCTGGATCGACATCACATCCGGAATCCAGCGGATATCCACCAAGTCGTTGCGCAGGTGGTACAGCACTTCGCGCAATTCCTGGCCCGCCTCCATCGGAAGAACGATCCAGATCTCGCGCACATTGTTTTCGTGCACGAAGGAATGCAGGTTGTCCAGATCGTGCAAGCGGCGCACTTGCGGCGGCAGGCTTTCGTGCGGCTCGGCGTAGATGCCCGCGACTTCATAGCCCGCGCCCCGGTAGCGTTCAACGCGGCGCCACAGGTCATGGCCCAGCGCGCCGAACCCCACCAGCAACACGTTCTTCTTGTTCATCCCGCGATCGCGCGCGGCGCCCAGCGCGGCGTAGACCGCGATACGTACGCCGGCCAGCGTCAGCGCCGCCATGCCGAACCAGGTAGCCGCCCACATGCGCGATATCGCGGCGGTCTGATGCATGAGAAAACTGACAAGGATGCCCAGCGCAAACACCGTGGCCCACGCAGCCAGGCTGCGCACGACCAGATCGGTCAATAGCCGCCCGCGCCATGACACATACAGGCGGAATGCGGGGAACAGGGCGATCACGCCCAAGCCGCACAGATAGATCAGGAATAGATGAATTTGCGGAGGGTCCGCCATTGCATCTTCCGAGAACTTCAAACCGGTGGCAGTCAGGCCGCAGGTGATCACGATCGCGGCATCGAGCAGGCGGTACAGATAGCTTGCTCCGCTGAATCTTGCCGATGTGTCCGAGTGGGACGGGTCCATCGCGCACTCCTGTTCGTGGGGAGTCTTCTTGCGGCGAAGAAAAAAACGATGCACTGCCGCAAAACATGTGGCTACCGACGAAATCTTATTGAGTGCGGGGCGTACCCGAAACCTCCAAACGATGTAGGAGAAGGCTTAGGACATCCGTCGAATGTGCGGGGCTTCGAAAAGAGAGTGGAATGTCGCAACCCGTTACGCATCGGGCTCCATTCCAAGCAACGAAGTCATTCACAGTGGATTTGCCATGACGACATTTTTCGGAACGTTGAGCCGAGCCATCGCCGCTATCGCGCTCGTGTCCTCGCTGGGCGCTTGCGCCCTGTCTCCCGGTATGACCTTTAATTCCGGCCACCTTGTTGATCCCATGGACCCGAACTCCGTGGCGCCGATCAAGGAAATCACCCCCAGCCTGGTCGTCGACGACCTGCGCAACCGCCAGGCGTTGATCGATAACGATGGCGTCGAAAAGCTGGTCGGCAGCGTCGAGCCCTACCGCATCGGGCCGGGCGACATCCTTTCCATCGTGGTGTGGGACCACCCCGAACTCGTCCTTCCGACGCAAACCTATGCCATCGGGACTGGGGTGACCGAACTAGTCATGGGGGATACCGCCTCGGGCATACCGGGGTATACCGTCTCATCCACTGGATATATCCAATTTCCGTATACGGGACTGCTGAAAGTGGCGGGGTTGACGGAACTTCAGGCGCGCAATCTCATAGTCAATAGTTCCGGCAAGTACATCCAGGATCCGCAGATCACGGTACGCGTGCTGGGCTATCGAAGCAAGCGTGTCTACGTCGAAGGCGAAGTCAAGTTGCCGGGCACGGTTGCCATCAACGACATTCCGATGACTCTGCTCGAAGCGGTCAACCGCGCGGGTGGCTTGCTGCCCACCGCTGACCGCAGCGCCGTCTATGTCATTCGCGATGGCCGCCGTACCCGTGTGAACCTGCCCGCGCTGATCGAACGTGGCCAGGACTTGAATCAGGTCATGCTGAAGTCGGGCGACATCGTGCGCGTTACGCCGCGCGACGACAGCAAGATTTTCGTGATGGGTGAAGTGTTCTTGCCCACCACGGTCGTGATGCGCGATGGACGCATGTCGTTGACCGAGGCGCTGGGCATGGCGGGTGGCCCGAACCAGTTGACGGCCGACGCGTCGCAAGTGTTTGTGGTGCGCAGTACCGAGCAAGCGACGCCGCAGGTGTTCCACCTGAACGCCAAGTCGCCGCAAGCCCTGGCTGTTGGTGCGAAGTTTGAGTTGGAACCCAAAGACGTCGTGTTCGTGGATACGGCCGCGCTGGTGCGGTGGAACCGCTTCATCAGCAATCTGTTCCCGAGCGCGCAAACGGTACAGACCGTCAAGTCGATCAACTAGTCCGCCTTTCGGGCCTTCGGGCCCAAAACAACGCCTTTGGGGGCGCCGCATCCGCCGCGGCGCCCACGTCTGGAGAGCTGCATGTCGTTGCCCATCGAAGCATTCGAGCCGAACGTCCCGGCTCGCCAGCAGGAAACCCCGTTGTCCTCGCACGTGGACGCCATTATTTCGAATCGTTGGATGATCCTTGGGATCACCTTGCTCGCCCTTCTGGGCGCGCTGGCCTACGTGATGGTGACCCCATCCGTGTACTCGGCCGACATCATCGTGCAAGTCGAAGAGGAAATGCCTAACGGCCAGGCGCGCAGCCTGCTGGGCGACGTGTCCGCCATGTTCGACACCAAGGCAGAGACCTCGGGCGAAATGGAAGTGCTGCGTTCGCGCATGGTGGTGGGGCCGGCCGTCGACAAGTTCCTGTTGTACATCCACGCCAAGCCGCGTTATTTCCCCGTGGTGGGCGAATGGCTTGCGCAGCGCTATGAAGCGTTGCCGTATCCGTCCAGCCTGCCGCGCGGCGGCTATGCGTGGGGCGGCGAACAGATTGCGATCTCGCAGCTGGACGTGCCCAACGAATGGCTGGGCAAGCCGTTTCGCGTGACCACGCAAGGCGAGGGCCGCTACACGTTGACGGACAAGTTCACGGGCGCCACGTTCAGCGGCGCGGTGGGCAAGCCGGAACACTTCCTGTTGCCCGGCGGGGGCGCGATGGACGTGCATATCGACGCGTTGACGGGCCGGCCCGGCACCGAGTTCACGATCTCGCGCAGCTCGCGCCTGGCGGCGATCGAAAACGTGCAATCGCATCTGGGCATCTTTGAACGAGGCCGCGCATCGGGCGTGATCGGCGTCACGCTGGAAGGCAACGACCCGGCACTGACCACGGCCGTGCTGAACCAGATTGGCCAGGAATACGTGCAGCAGAACGTCAACCGCAAAGCGGCGCAGGCCGAGAAATCGCTGGGCTTTCTGGAACAGCAGCTGCCCATCCTGAAGGGCGAGCTGGACGCGGCCGAAACCAAGTACAACGCCTTGCGCAACAAGCGCGGCACCATCGACCTGTCCGAAGAAGCCAAGCTGATCCTGGCGCAGTCGGTGGACGCGCAGACCAAGGTGATGGAGCTGCGCTCCAAGCGCCAGGAACTGATCACGCGCTTTGCCCCCACGCACCCCAGCATCGTCGCCATCGATCGCCAGATCGCGTCGCTGTCGGGCGATGTCAGCCGCATCGGCAACAACATCAAGGCGCTGCCCGACCTGGAGCAGGACGTGGTGCGCCTGGTGCGTGATGTGCGCGTCAATACCGAGCTGTACACGGGTCTGCTGAACAACGCGCAGCAACTGCGGTTGATCCGCGCCGGCAAGGTCGGCAACGTGCGCATCCTGGATGCCGCTGTGCAACCGGACCGCCCCGTGCGCCCCAAGGCCGCGATCATCATCGGCGTGGCCACGGTCATCGGTTTGATCTTCGGCATGCTGTGCGCCTTTGTGCGCAACGCGCTGTTCGGCGGCCTGTCGGAACCCGACGACGTTGAACGCTACACGGGCCTGCCGGTGTTGGCCGCCATTCCGTACAGCGACATGCAGGACAAGCTGTGGCGCCGCAGCCGCCGCAAGAACGCGACGGTGCCCGCGCTGCTGGCGCAAAGCCAGGGCAACGCGCCACCTATCGAAAGCCTGCGATCGTTTCGCAACGTGTTGCAAGCCTCGCTGCGCCAGTCCGCCAACAACATGGTCATGTTCACCGGCCCGGTGGCGGGCGTGGGCAAGTCGTTCCTGTCGGCCAACTTTGCCTTCATCCAGGGCGGCGTGGGCAAGCGCGTGCTGCTGATCGACGCCGACTTCCGCAAGGGCCAGCTGAACCGCTATTTCGGCGTGCCCAAGGAAGACGGCTTGTTCGAAGTGCTGTCCGGCACGATTCCGCTGGCGCGCGTCAGAAAGCACAGCGTGTCCGAAGGCGTGGACTTCATCGCCACCGGCGCGGTCACTTTCGATCCGTCCGAGCTGCTGGCCTCGCCCGTGTTCGGCGCCACCTTGCGTGAGCTGTCCTCGCAGTACGACATGGTGATCCTGGACACGGCGCCGGTGTTGTCCTCGCCCGATGCGGCGGTGGTCGGCACGCATGCCGCCGCGGTGATGGTAGTGGTGCGCTCGGGCATGAACACCGTGGGCGAAATCCGTGAAACGGCCAAGCGCCTGATCCAGGCCGGCGCGCCGGTGGACGGCGTGCTGTTCAACGGCTTGAAACTGATGCCGGAGCGCTTTGGCTTCCGGTCCAAGTATGGGAATTATCGATACTCCCGTGCGGCGTATTACGGCGATTTCAAACAGAACGGTCCCAAGTAACGCCACCCGGAGAAACTGGCATGCACGGAACTTTTGGCTGGGATACCCCGCAAATTCTGGATGCGGTTTTCAAGGCTTACGACATACGCGGCACGGTGCCGGACGAAATTGACGCGCGCTTTGCGCACAGCCTGGGCATGGCGGCCGGCACCAAGGCGCGCGAGCTGGGGGCGCGGTCGATGGTGGTGGGGCGCGATGGCCGCTTGAGCAGCGTCGAGCTGGCGGCCGCGTTGCAGGCCGGGCTGCGTTCGGCCGGCATGCACGTCATTGACATCGGCATGGCCACCACGCCGATGGTGTATTTCGCCACACGCCTGATGGACACAGGCGCGGGCATTGCGGTCACGGGTAGCCATAACCCGCCGGCCCACAACGGTTTCAAGATCGTGCTGGACGGCGCGTCGCTGTACGGCGACGGCATCACCGCCTTGCGCGATGCGATGCGCCTGCCGATCGAATCGGCCAGCGTGTCCGGCGGACGCACGCAGATGCAGATCCAGCCCTGCTACGCGGCGCGCCTGGTGGGCGACATCCGCATGGCGCGTCCGATGAAGATCGCCATCGACTGCGGCAGCGGCGTGGCGGGCGCGGTGGCGCCGGCGCTGTTTCGCGCGCTGGGTTGCGAGGTCACCGAACTGTTTTGTGAGGTGGACGGCTCGTTTCCCGGCCATCACCCCGACCCGGCCGACCCGCAAAACCTGCAAGACCTGATTTATTGCCTGCGCTATTCCGATTGCGAGGTTGGGCTGGCGTTCGACGGCGACGGCGACCGGCTGGGCGTGGTGACAAAATCGGGACAGATCATCTGGCCGGACCGGCAGCTGATTTTGTTCGCCCGCGACGTGCTGTCCCGCAACCCCGGCGCGGAGGTCCTCTACGACGTGAAATGCAGCCGCCACGTGGCCCGCGCCATCTTCGAGGCCGGGGGCAAACCCACCATGTGCAAGACCGGGCATTCCCTCATCAAAGCCAAGATGCGCGAGTCGGGAGCGCTACTTGCTGGAGAGATGAGCGGTCACATGTTTTTCAAGGAGCGCTGGTACGGCTTTGACGATGGGATCTACGCCGCCGCCCGGCTGCTGGAGATCCTGTCCGCTGCGCCGGACCCGTCTGCCCTTCTTGAAGGCTTGCCGCAGTCCTGCGCGACCCCCGAAATCAAGCTGGACACCGCCGAAGGCGAACAGTTCGAACTGGTGAAGTTGCTGCGCGAGCAAGGGGAATTCCCCAGCGCGGTCTCCATCAACGATCTGGACGGCGTTCGGGTGGACTACGTCGATGGCTTTGGCCTGGCGCGTCCATCGAACACCACGCCGACGGTGGTTTTGCGTTTTGAAGGAGACACCGTGGCCGCACTGGCCCGGATCGAGGAGGATTTCCGCAACGCGTTCCGGCGCATTGCACCTCTCGTTCGTTTACCGTTCTAAGGAGCATCACGCGATGGGAAAGGCCAATTTTGCGATTGAGGCGTTAAGGGCGGATTCCGGCCTGGCGCAGAGCCCTGAGTGGCAGGCGTTCGCGCAGGCTGCCGAGGCCGCCGAACTTGACGCCAACACGCTTAAAGTCATTGAAGCTGCCGGTTTGTGCGTGGACCTGACCATGCAACGGCAATCGCCCGCGCTGGAAGCGGCCGCACTGAACCTGCTGCAAGCGCGCGGGCTGGCGGACGCCCGCCATGCGCTGTTCACGGGTGAACCCGTCAACTGGACCGAAGGCCGACCCGCCTGGCACACGGCCGTTCGCGCCGGGCGCACGCCCGAGCAACCGGACGGGCTGGACGCCGATTCCGTCTGCGAATATTCGCGCATGAGCGACTTCGTGCGCCGGGTGGACCAGACGGCAGATTTTTCAACCGTGCTCCATATTGGCATCGGCGGCAGCGACTGGGGCCCGCGCCTGGCGGTCCAGGCGTTTGGCGGACCCTCGCAACGCCGCCAGATCCGCTTCGTGTCCAACATCGACGGCCACGCCTTCCATGACGCGGTGGCGGGCCTGGACCCGCGCCGTTGCCTGGTGGTGATTTCGTCCAAGTCGTTCACCACGTCCGAAACCATGCACAACGCGCGCGCCGCGATTGCGTGGCTCAAGCAGGGTGGGGTGGCGGACGTGTCCGAGCACCTGGCGGCCGTTACCGCCAACGTGTCGGCCGCGCGCGCGCTGGGCGTGCCCGCCAGCCACACGTTCAAAATGTGCGACTGGGTAGGCGGCCGTTATTCCGTGTGGTCGGTGGCCGGCCTGTCGATTGCGCTGACCGTGGGCGCCGACGTGCTGATCGGCATGCGCGCGGGCGCCGAGGCGATGGACCAGCATTTCCAGAACGCCCCGTTCGCCGCGAACGCACCGATCCAGCTGGCCTTGGCCGGCTTGGTCAATTGCAGCGTGCTGGGCTACAACTCGCTGAACATTGCCGCGTACAGCGCGCGTCTGCTGCACCTGGTGACCTATTTGCAGCAGCTGGAAATGGAATCGCTGGGCAAGCGCGTGGCGGGTGATGGCACGGCGGTGGGCGTGCCCACGGCCCCGATCATCTGGGGCATGCCGGGCACCGACGGCCAGCACACGTTCTTCCAGTGGTTGCATCAAAGCGAAGACGGTGCGCCGGTGGACTTCATTGCCAGCCTGCAAGGCCACGCCGACAGCCCCGACGCCCATCGCCATCTGCTGGCCAACTGCCTGGCGCAGCGCCAGGCGTTGCTGCGCGGCAAGAACCTGGAGCAAGCGTTGCAGGACGTCGCGCACATCGACGATCAGGAAAAGGCGTTGAGCCTTGCCCAGCACATGGTGCACCCGGGCGGACGGCCGTCCACGCTGATCGTGCTGCGCCAGCTGGACCCGCGTGGCCTGGGCGCCTTGCTGGCCTTGTACGAACACAAGGTGTTCGTACAAAGCGTGGTGTGGGGCATCAACCCGTTCGACCAATTCGGCGTGGAACTGGGCAAGCGCCTGGCCACGGGCATCGACCGCGAACTGGCCGTGCCGGTGTCGGCCGGGGTGGTCGACTGGGGCCATGACGCGTCCACCTCGTACTGGATCGATCGCTATCGCAGCCACACGCAGGCGCCGCGTCCGCGCCATGCTTGGGTGCCGGGCGTGGCGGCGCATCTGTGACGAGCGCCGCCATGTCAGGCATGCACGTACTGGTGACGGGCGGGGCCGGCTACATCGGCACGCACACGCTGATTGCGATGCTGGCGGCGGGCCAGCGGCCGCTGGTGCTGGATAACTTCAGCAACGGCAGCCGCGAGGCCGTGCGCCGCGTCGAACGGCTTTGCGGCCAGCCGATAGCGCTGATAGAAGGCGATATCCGCACCCCCGGCCTGATCGAGCGCGTGCTGTCGGACGCCGCCGCGCGCGGGCAACCGGTGCAGGCGGTGTTGCACCTGGCCGGTTGCAAGGCCGTGGGCGAATCGGTGGCCGACCCGCTCAAGTACTACGACAACAACGTCACGGGTTCGATGGTGCTGCTGCGGGCCATGCGCGAGGCGGGCGTGTCCCGCCTGGTGTTCAGCTCGTCGGCCACCGTCTACGGTGAACCGCAATTCCTGCCGTTTACCGAAGCGCATCCGTTGACCCCGGCCAATCCGTATGGGCGCACCAAGCTGATGGTCGAGGAGATGCTGCGCGATGTCTGCACGGCCGACCCGTCGTTCAGCGCGGTCACGCTGCGCTACTTCAACCCGATCGGCGCGCATCCCAGCGGGCAGATCGGCGAAAGCCCGCGTGACCTGCCCAACAACCTGTTCCCGTATCTGACCCAGGTAGCGGTAGGCCGCCAGCCGTTCCTGCGCGTCTTCGGCAACGACTACGACACCGTCGATGGTACCGGCGTGCGCGACTACCTGCACGTCATGGACCTGGCGCAAGGGCACGTGCAGGCCCTGGCGTACGGCGCCGGCCAGAGCGGCTTTGTCGCCGTGAACCTGGGAACCGGGCACGGCACCAGCGTGCTGCAACTGGTGCGCGCCTTTGAAGCCGCCAGCGGTCTGCGCATACCCGTGCAGATCATGCCGCGCCGGCCGGGCGACGTGGCGCGCACCTGGGCGGACCCGTCGCTGGCCGAGTCGCTGCTGGGCTGGCGCAGCACGTACGACGTGGCGGCGATGTGCGCCGACGGCTGGCGCTGGCAGCAGGGCAATCCACAAGGCTACGAGGCGGACGACGCCAGCCAGGGCGTGCAGGCCGCCGTGGCATAACCCCTATGCCATATCGGAGGCCTGTTGAAAAAGGGGCGCCAGCGGTTACAGTTGACGGGACTATTGCGTAGCACCGTCAATGAGGCATTCCCATGTTTGACATCCATTCTCAGCCCGGGTCCACCCGCCCCGCCCAGGGGCAGTCGCGATGAACGGGCCCACCTACATTCCCCCCGCCCACTGGAATCTGGACAGCATCGTGTCTGGCTTGCGCGAAGCGCGCGTCGCCTGGCGCGGCCCGCGCGGCCGCCTGCGCGAAGATTCCGGCCTGCGCGAATTCCCGTCGCAGGAAAGCCTGCGCCAAATCATCAAGGACCTCTGCGGCGCCTTGTTCCCCATGCGGCTTGGCCCGATCGATCTGCGTGAAGAAGTCGAAGACTTCTACGTGGGCCACACCATTGGCGCCGCGCTGGACGCGCTGCTGCATCAGGTCTGTCTTGAACTGCAATACGTCGGCCGGCACGAACACGTCGACCCGGCCGAGACGCAGCGGCGCGCCATCGAAATCGTGCGCCAGTTCGGCGCCGAGCTGCCGCGCGTGCGCGCCGCGCTGGACCTGGACGTGACTGCCGCCTACCAGGGCGACCCGGCCGCGCACAGCGTGGACGAAGTGCTGCTGTGCTATCCCGGCGTGGCGGCAATGATCCACCACCGCCTGGCCAACGTGCTGTACCGGCTGAACGTGCCGATGCTGGCCCGCATCGTGGCGGAAATCGCGCACGCGGATACCGGCATCGACATCCACCCGGGCGCCACCATCGGCCGCAGCTTTTTCATCGATCACGGCACGGGGGTGGTCATCGGCGAAACGGCCATCATCGGCGACCGCGTGCGGCTCTATCAGATGGTGACGCTGGGCGCCAAGCGCTTTCCGCCCGGCGAAAACGGCGAGCTTAAAAAGGGCCTGCCGCGCCACCCGTTGATCGAGGACGACGTCGTCATCTACGCGGGCGCAACCATTCTGGGCCGCGTCACCATCGGCAAGGGCTCGACCATCGGCGGCAACGTCTGGCTGACGCGCAGCGTGCCGCCGGGCAGCAACGTCACGCAGGCCAGCCTGGTCAGCGACATGCCCGATTGTGGGCTGGGCGGCTGAACGCAGCTTAGGAATCAGGATGGACACCCAAGTCTCGGATCTGGCCGCGTTGCGCGGCTTTGTCGACCGCCACCCGCGGCTGTTCGTGCTGACGGGGGCGGGCGTCAGCACCGATTCCGGCATCCCCGACTACCGCGATACCGAAGGCGAATGGAAGCGCAAGCCGCCCATGACGCTGCAAACGTTCATGGGCGACGACCTGGCGCGCGCCCGCTACTGGGCGCGCAGCATGGTGGGCTGGCGTCGCTTTGGCCATGTTCAGCCGAACGAGTCGCATCGTGCCCTGGCGCGGCTGCAAGCGCGCGGCTTGATCACGGTGCTGGTCACGCAGAATGTGGACGGCCTGCACGAAGCGGCCGGCAGCCGCGACGTGGTGGACCTGCACGGCCGCCTGGACGAAGTGCGCTGCATGAATTGCGACTGGCGCGGTGGGCGTGCCGACTGGCAAGACCGCCTGCAAAACGGCAACCCCGCCTGGACGTCGCTGGATGCCACCGACGCGCCGGACGGCGACGCGGACCTGGAAGGCGAAGACTTTTCGCAATTCATCGTGCCGCCGTGCCCGCGCTGCGGCGGCATCGTCAAGCCCGACGTGGTGTTCTTTGGCGAAACGGTGCCGCGCGACCGGGTCGACCGCGCCAACGCCGGCCTGATGAGCGCCGATGCGGTGCTGGTCGTGGGCTCGTCCTTGATGGTGTATTCGGGCTACCGCTTCGTGACTGCCGCGTCACGCAACGGCATGCCGATCGCCGCCATCAACCTGGGCCGCACGCGTGCCGACAGCCTCTTGACCCTGAAGGTGGAACAACCTTGCGCGGTCGCGCTGGAAGCCTTGTAACACGGGTTTTCGGCGGCCGGTTTTTGACCGGTTTAAGCAAGTGCTTGTCCTGTAAGCGTTTTTTGACGCCGTTACAGACCTTTCCATAGGGTTGTCCACAGGAACTGTGGATAATTCCTAGGGAATACCCCTGGTCTTTCGATCATCCCCTGTCCGCGATGTCCACCGCTTCGCCCAGCAACGCGCGGCGGGCGGCGTGCCAGCTGCCGGCATCCGGGGCATACAGCAGGCCGCCGGTGCGGTGCGTGGGCTTGTAGGGCGATCCGTCAAAGCGCGCGGCGTAGCCGCCCGCCTCGCGGTGCAGCAGCCAGCCCGCGGCGTGGTCCCAGGCCGTCAGTTGGTTGTACAGCGCAACGTGGCAATGGCCGGCCGCCAACATGCGGTATTCGTGGGCCGCGCAGCGCAGCGACGCGGTACTGCCCAGGCGCGACAGGTGGCTGTTCACGGTGGTGCGCAGCGGCTCGGGCAGGGCGTCCGTCGAGATCAGGCCGTCCATGTCTTCCAGCGGCGCGGGGCCGGCGACGGTCAACGGCGCCCGGCGCCCGTTTTCGTATTCCATCCACGCCCCTTCACCCCGCACCGCCAGCGCGCTGTCGCGGTTGACCGGGTCGTAGATCACGCCCGCGATCACGTCGCCGCGATGGCAGGCGGCGATCATCATGCCGAACAGGGGCAGGCCCGCCACGTAGTTGCGGGTGCCGTCGATGGGGTCGATCAAAAAGGCCAGGTCGGCGTCGACCAGCATGTTCAGCAGCGAAGGGTTGCGCGCGGAGGCCTCTTCGCCGATGAGCACGGCGCCTGGGTACAGTTTGGACAGGCGCGCGCCGATCATGCGTTCGGCGGCCTCGTCCGCATCCGTGACGAGGTCGCGCGGTGAACTCTTGCCCCGCACGGCGCCTTCGGGCAGGTTGCGAAAGCGCGGCATGACTTCCACCAGGGCCGTTTCGGCCAGCACGGCGGCAAGCTTGCGGGTGTCGTCAAGGGTAAAGGTTCTGCTCATACGGATCCATTCAGGGAACGCGCAAATCTATCATGCCTGGGCGGCATTTGATCGCGTTTCGCAAGTGACTGGATTGAAAGGACTTTTCCGGGCTGTGCAGGACTTATCTGCCGGGTTGTCCACAGTTGTTGGGGATAAGCGGCGGGGATCGCCGCTTATCCCCGGTGCGCGGCGAGCGCCGCGCACCGGCCGGGGCCTCAGGCGCCCAGGTCCACGCACAGGTACTTGATTTCGAGGTATTCCTCGATGCCGTACTTGGAACCTTCGCGTCCCAGACCCGACTGCTTGACGCCGCCGAACGGGCCGACTTCGTTGGAGATCAGGCCGGTGTTGATGCCGACGATGCCGTATTCCAGCGCTTCGGACACGCGCCAGATGCGGGCGTAGTCGCGCGTGAAGAAGTACGCGGCCAAGCCGAAGATGGTGTCGTTGGCCATGCCGATGACTTCTTCTTCGGTTTCAAAGCGGAACAGCGGGGCCACCGGGCCGAAGGTTTCTTCGGTGGCAAAGCGCATCGATTGCGTCACGTCGCGCACCACGGTCGGTTCGAAGAACGTGCCGCCCAGCGCATGCGGCTTGCCGCCGGCAATGACCTTGGCGCCGTGCGAGGTGGCGTCGGCGATGTGCTCTTGCACCTTTTCGATGGCGTTCGTGTCAATCAGCGGGCCTTGCGTCACGCCGTCTTCAAAGCCGTCGCCGACCTTCATGGCGTTGACCTTGGCGACCAGGCGCGTGGCGATTTCCTCGTACACGCCGGCCTGCACGTAGATGCGGTTGGCGCACACGCAGGTCTGGCCGGCATTGCGGTACTTCGAGGCCAGGATGCCGTCAACCGCGCGGTCCAGGTCGGCGTCGTCGAACACGATGAACGGCGCGTTGCCGCCCAGTTCCAGCGACAGCTTCTTGATGGTGGGCGCGCATTGCTCCATCAGCGTGCGGCCCACTTCGGTGGAACCGGTGAAGCTCAGCTTGCGCACCACATCGCTTTCGCACAGCGCTGCGCCGATATCGCGCGAGCTGCCGGTGATGACGTGGAACACGCCTGCCGGAACGCCCGCTTCTTCGGCCAGCACGGCCAGCGCCAGCGCCGTCAGCGGCGTCTGCTGGGCGGGCTTGACCACCATCGTGCAGCCGGCGGCCAGTGCCGGACCGACCTTGCGCGTGATCATGGCGGCCGGGAAGTTCCACGGCGTAATGGCGGCGGTGACGCCAATGGGTTGCTTCAGCGCCAACAGGCGTTGGCCGGCCTTCGGGCTTTGCAGCACGTCGCCGTCGATGCGCTTGGCTTCTTCGGCAAACCATTCCAGGAACGATGCGGCGTAGGCGATTTCGCCCGCGGCCTCGGTCACCGGCTTGCCTTGCTCGGACGTCATGATGGCAGCCAGGTCCTGCTGGTTCTGCATCATCAGCTGCGACCACTTCAGCAGGATCGCGGCGCGTTCCTTGCCGGTCTTGGCGCTCCAGGCGGGCAGGGCGGCCTGCGCGCTGGCGATGGCCTGTTCGGTTTCCTTGCGGCCCAGCTTGGGCACGGACACGATGGTCTTACCGGTGGACGGGTTGTCAACCGGGATCGATGCGCCGTTGCCGGCGCCAACCCACTTGCCGTCGATGTAGCAGGCGTCGCGCAGCAGATCGGGGCGCGACAGGGGATGGGTCAATGCGGTCATTATTGAAGTCTCCTTGATTGGGATTCAACGGGGCCAAGGCAGCGAAAAAAGCGCAACAGTAATGCGCAGCGGGCGCGGCGGAAAGATCCGCAACGCCCGCAATCACCGTGCCTGTGGCCCAAGAACAGGGTTCAGGCCGTGAACGTTACGCTGCCAGTGCGTCGGACAAAATCGCCAGCGCGCGATCGAACTGCGCGTCGGGGATGGTCAGCGGGTACAGGAAACGCAGCACGTTGCCGTAAACGCCGCAGCTCAACAGGATAAGCCCTTGTTCCAGCGCGCGGGCCTGCACGCGCTTGACGGCTTCAGCGTCCGGCTTGCCGTTGGCGTCGTTCAGTTCCAGCGCCACCATCGAACCCAGGCCACGCACGTCGGCAATAGCCGGCACCTTGGCGCGCAGGCCTTCCAGGTGGGCGCGCAGCTTTTCGCCCAGCACGTTGGCGCGATCGCACAGCTTTTCTTCGGCAATCACGTCCAGCACAGCGTGGGCCGCGGCTACCGCCAGCGGGTTGCCGGCGTAGGTGCCGCCCAGGCCGCCCGCTGCCGGGCCGTCCATGACGTCGGCACGGCCGACCACGCCCGAGATCGGGAAGCCGCCGCCCAGGCTCTTGGCCATGGTGATCAGGTCGGCTTGCACCGAGTGGTGTTCCATGGCGTAGAGCTTGCCGGTGCGGCCAAAGCCCGTTTGCACTTCGTCGGCGATCAGCAGGATGCCGTGCTCGTCGCAGAGCTTGCGCAGCGCGCTCATCAGTTCGGGCGGGGTGATGTTGAAGCCGCCTTCGCCTTGCACCGGTTCAATGATGATCGCGGCGACGCGCTTGGGGTCGATGTCGCACTTGAACAGCAGGTCCAGCGCCTTGAGCGAATCGGCAACGGAGATCGACTGCGTGGCGTTGGGGAACGGCACGTGATAGATGTCGCCGGGCATCGGGCCGAACGACAGCTTGTACGGGGCAACCTTGCCGGTCAGCGCCATGCCCAGCATGGTGCGGCCATGGAACGAACCCGAGAACGCGATGACGCCCGAACGGCCCGTGGCCGAACGCGCGATCTTGATGGCGTTTTCAACGGCTTCGACGCCGGTGGTGAAGAAGGCGGTTTTCTTCAGGCCGTCGATGGGGGCCAGGCGGTTGATGCGTTCGGCCAGCGAGATGTAGCTTTCGTACGGAACGATCTGGTAGGCCGTGTGCGTGAAGTTGTCCAGCTGGGCGGCCACGGCGGCCTTGACCTTGGGGTGCAGGTGGCCGGTGTTGAGCACCGCGATGCCGCCCGCGAAATCGATGTATTCCTTGCCGTTGGCGTCCCACAGCGTGGCGTTCTCGGCGCGCACTGCGTAGAAGTCGCACATGACGCCAACGCCGCGCGGCGTGGCCAAAGAACGGCGGGTATTCAGGTCTTGATTCTTCATCTCAGCCTCGATGAACAGGGTGGGCGGGAAAAACCTTATTTAATGCTACGATGGCCCCATTTGTGGGAACCACTTTGATAAAACAGGTAGAACCAATTGCGGTCCATTGTAGGTGACTTGCTGCTGCTGCGTCTGGCGGACGGATCTAGCGAGCCCATGAACAAGCGCTTGTATCGCGGCATACGCGAAGCGATCCTGGATGGCGCTATCGCCGCCGACTCGCGTTTGCCTGCGTCGCGCGACCTGGCAACAGAGCTGGGCATTGCCCGCAATACCGTGGTCCACGTCTACAGCCAGTTGCTAGCCGAAGGCTATACGCGCAGCCGGCAGGGCAACGGCACATTCGTCAACGCGTCGGTGCCCGACTCTTACCTGGCCAGCGGCCGGCGCCTGCGCCAGCCCGCGCAAGCGCAACCGGGGCCCGCGCTGTCACCACGTGGCGCGGCCATTGTCGAAGGCGTGTCGGCCTCGCCCTACCAGTGGGGCGCGTTCATGCCCGGCGTGCCCGACCTGACCGAATTCCCCCACAAGAAATTTGGCCGCATCGTCAGCAATTTGTGGCGCAACCCGTCGCCCGATCTGTTGACCTATGCCTACGGCGGCGGCCTGCCGGCGCTGCGCGAAGCGCTGGCCCAGCATCTGGCGCTGACGCGTTCCATTGACTGCGACCCTGACCAGATCATCATCACCGAAGGCTCGCACCAGGCCATCGACCTGACGACGCGCATCCTGGGCGAAGCGGGTGAAACCGCCTGGGTCGAAGACCCCGGCTACTGGGGCGCGCGCACCATCTTGCAAGCCAACGGCCTGCACACCGTGCACCTGCCGGTGGACGAAGAGGGCATGCGCCTGCCCGAACCCGGCGGCACGCCGCCGCGCTTTATCTTCGTCACGCCATCGCACCAATATCCCTTGGGGCCGGTGATGTCGCTGGCGCGCCGCCGGCAATTGCTGGCCGTGGCGCGGCAAAGCGGCAGCTGGATCATCGAAGACGATTACGACAGCGAATTCCGCTTCTCGGGCCGCCCCATCGCCTCGTTGCTGGGCTTGGAGCCCGATGCGCCCGTCATCTATATGGGCACGTTCAGCAAGACGCTGTACCCCGGCCTGCGCGTGGGCTATCTGGTCTTGCCCAAGCCGCTGACCGCCGCGTTCCAGGCCGCGCACGCCGAGCTGTATCGCGAGGGCCATCTGATGACGCACGCGGCGCTGGCCACGTTCATTTCCGAAGGCCATTACGCCGCGCACATCCGTCGCATGCGCATGCTGTATGGGCGGCGCCGCGCGATGCTGGTCAACCTGATTGAACGCCGGCTGGGCCCGGACTGGCTGCACCGTGACGCCAGCATGGCAGGGTTGCATCTGGTGCTGACCTTGCCGCTGGACATGGACGACCTGCGCGTGGTGGATGTGGCGCGCAGCAAGGGCGTGCTGACCCGCGCGCTGTCGCGCTATTACGTCAATGCCGAAGGGCGGCGGCCCGGCCTGCTGCTGGGCTATGCCTGCGTGCCGGAAAACGATATTGCGCGCAAGTTCGAGGTGCTGCTGGAAAGCCTGGCCGACGTCGCCCGCAAGCCCGCGGCGGCTTGACCCGGTCCGCCTAGAAAAGCGGCAGCGCCGCGCCGAATGCCGCCGCGTTGCGCATGCCCTGGTCTTCGAAGTTGGTGTTGAAAACGGCATGCGCCTGGCTGCTTTGCGTGGCCAGCCGCGTGAAGCGTTCAACCAGTTCGGCAAGCTCCTGCTCGGTATATTCATATTGAAAGCGGCCCGACGACGCGCTGCCCGAGGCGTTCCATGCGTCGGCATTGCGGCCGTGCAGCCGCAGCAGCGTCAGATCGGGATGCGTGCTTTCCCAGATGGCGGGCACGGTATTTTCAAAGCCCTGCGGTGCGTCCACCACCGTGTGCACCACGCCCAGATCGCGTTCGAAAGCCAGCGTGTCGGCGATGGCGCCCGGGCTGTCGAACCAGCTGCGATGGCGAAATTCCACTGAAATCAAATGCTCTTGCATGCGCGCGGCGCAGTCGGCCACATGCGCGCGTCCCCGCGCGTCGCGCCGGATCCACGGGGGGAATTGAAAATGCACTGCGCCCAGCTTGCCTGGCATCCGCAGCGGTTCCAGCGCCAGCTGATAGCGGCGCCACATTTCATCGCGCAGGTCTTCGGGCATCTGGCGGTGGTAGATGATCGGGTCCGGCCAATCTTCCAGTTCGCGTGCGATGTCCCCGGGCAGGGCGGCCAGCGGCGTCTGGTGGCCGGTGAACAAGCGGAACGCCTTGATGTTGAAGACGAAGTCGTCCGGCGTGCGCTGCGCCCACAGATAGGCGTTGTTGGCCGACGGCAGCGCGTAGTAGCTGGAATCGATTTCCGCCATCGAAAAGCGCGACGCGTAAAAGCGCAGCCGCGCTTCGGCACCGCGCACGTCGGGCGGGTAAAACCGCCCGCAGGCGAGCAGGGTGGGGTCGGTCCAGGAGGCGGTGCCGGTCAGGATACGCATGGCAAAAGGGTGGCGGATGGGGCGCGGGGCAGGGCGACGACGCTGCTATGATAGCTGGATAAATAGCCAGTCATTTGGCCTACTTGCCGCCATGCCCGACCACGATCCTACTGCCAACACCCGCCCCGATCCCCTTGCCGATCTGAACCCTGCCCAGCGCGAAGCCGCCGAATTCGGCGTGCGACCGGGCTCAAGTTCGGGCTCAAGTTCGGCCGAAGACGCGGCGTTCGATGACGGCCCCCTGCTGGTGATTGCGGGGGCGGGATCGGGTAAGACCAATACGCTGGCGCACCGCGTGGCCCACCTGATCCTGAACGGCGCCGACCCCCAGCGCATGCTGCTGCTGACATTCTCGCGCCGCGCGGCACAGGAAATGGACCGGCGCGTGGGCTCGGTGCTGCAACGCGTGATGAACCTGCGCGGCTCGCAACAGGCGCCGTCGTTGCCTTGGGCAGGCACCTTCCACGCCATCGGCGCGCGGCTGCTGCGCGACTGCGCACTGCGCATCGGCCTGTCTGAAGCCTTCACCATCCACGATCGCGGCGACGCCGAAGACCTGATGGGCATGGTGCGGCATGAACAAGGCTTGTCATCCACCAAATCCCGTTTTCCCTTGAAGGGCACCTGCCTGGCGATTTATTCGCGCGTGGTCAATAGCCAGACGCCGGTGGCCGACGTGCTGAAAACGTCATTCCCCTGGTGCGCACAGTGGGAAGAGGAATTGAAGACGCTGTTTCGCGGCTATGTGGCCGCCAAGCAGGACCAGCAGGTGCTCGACTACGACGACCTGCTGCTGTATTGGTCCGAGATGATGACCGACCCGGGCATCGCCGCCGATGTCGGCGCGCGCTTCGACCACGTGCTGGTCGACGAATACCAGGACACGAACCGCCTGCAATCCGCCATTCTGCTGGCCATGAAGCCCGACGGGCGCGGCCTGACAGTGGTGGGCGATGACGCGCAATCCATCTATTCGTTCCGCGCCGCCACCGTGCGCAACATCCTGGATTTTCCGTCGCAGTTTCCCAAACCCGCCCGCGTCATCACGCTGGACCGCAACTACCGGTCGACCCAGCCCATCCTGAACGCATCGAACGCCGTGATCGGCCTGGCCACCGAACGCTACGCCAAAGACCTCTGGACCGATCGCGTCTCGTCGCAACTGCCCGAACTGGTCACCGTCAGCGACGAGGCCGGACAGGCGCGCTGGGTCGCCGACCAGGTGCTGGCGCAGCGCGAGGGCGGCGCCACGCTCAAGTCGCAAGCGGCGCTGTTCCGCACGGCCAGCCATAGCGCCGCGTTGGAACTGGAACTGACCCGGCGCAACATTCCTTTCGTCAAGTTTGGCGGCCTGCGCTTTCTGGAAGCCGCGCACGTCAAGGATCTGCTGTCGCTGTTGCGCTGGGCCGAGAACCCGCGCGGACGCATGGCGGGTTTTCGTGTCGCGCAGTTGATGCCCGGCATCGGCCCGGCCACCGCCGGCAAGCTGATGGACGCCATGGCGGCCAGCCCCGAACCGCTGCGCGCGCTGCGCGAGTTCAAGCCCGGCGCGGCGGCCCAACAGGAATGGGGCGCGTTCGCCGACACCTATGCGGCGCTGTGCGACCCGGGCCTGCGTTGGCCCGCCGACGTGGACCTGGCGCTGCGCTGGTACGCCGGCCAGCTTGAACGCCTGTACGACGACGCGCGGGTGCGCAAGACCGACCTGGACCAGCTGGTGCGGCTGGCGGCGGGCTACCCGTCGCGCGAACGCTTTTTGACCGAGCTGACCCTGGACCCGCCCGACGCCACCAGTGACGAATCCGGCGCGCCGTCGCGCGACGAGGACTACATGATCCTGTCCACCATCCACTCGGCCAAGGGCCAGGAATGGAAGGCTGTCTATGTGCTGAACGTGGTCGATGGCTGCATCCCGTCCGACATGAGCACCGGCACCGCCGAAGAGATCGAAGAAGAGCGGCGCCTGCTGTATGTGGCCATGACGCGCGCCAAGGAACGGCTGCAACTGATCGTGCCGCAGCGCTTTTACGTGCACCAGCAGACGGGCATGGGCGACCGCCACGTGTACGGTTCGCGCACGCGCTACATCACCAACGCCATGCTGCCGCTGTTTGAACACCTGCCTCGGCCGCCCGCGCTGGGCGACCTGCCTGCCGGCGCGCCGCCCAAAGAGGCGCAGGCCCCGGCCATCGACGTGACCCGGCGGGTGCGCAACCTGTTCTCATAGCCTGCGCTATCATCAGCCGATGCCATAAGTTGTGCCGCAGGGCTCGCATTGCCAAAGGGTATCCATGTCTGCTGAAGAGAATTTCGCCGACGTCCACAAGGGCGAGGTGGTGGCGTCCATCGCCTATGTGAACGGCCGCCGCGACCGCGAAGTGCCCATCGATGAAGTCGGCCAGCACATCGGCCGGTATAGCAGCCAGAACACCGACCAACTAGGCGGCCCATCAGACGGCAAATCAGGCGGGCAATCAGGCGGATTAAGCCCCGGCCAACCGCCCGGCATGCTGTGGATCGGCCTGCGCAACCCCACGCCCGAATTGCTGGCCCGTGTCACCGGTGAATTGGGCGCTTGTGGCAAGAACCAGGAAGAGATGCTTGAACCGCATCGGCGGCCCAAGATCATCGATTACGGCAACATGGTTCTTATCGTGACCATCACCGTCGAGGTCGAGGCCGAACGGCCTGTCTTCGGCGAAACCCAGCTCTTGATCGGCGACGGCTTTCTGGTCACCGTGCGGCGCGGCGCCACGGCGGCGCACAGCCCGCTGCGCGAACGCCTGGAAGCGTCGCCCGACCTGCTCAAGCGCGGCAGCGACTACGTGGCCTCCGAAGTGCTGGACTGGCTGGTCGACCGCTACGTGGCGGCGGCGGGCAAGATCGAAAGCGTGGTCGAAGGCGCCGAACAGAAATTGCTGATCCGTGGCGCCAAGGATTCCGATATCCGCAGGCTGTACCGCCAGCGCCGCGACTTGCTGCGCATTCATACCGTGGTGTCGCCGATGGCGGAAATATGCCGTCGGCTGGCGCGCGTCGAGATGTCGGCCGTGGACGAGCATGCTC
The DNA here is from genome assembly GCF_001005835.2 of Achromobacter sp. LC458. Taxonomy (NCBI): domain Bacteria; kingdom Pseudomonadati; phylum Pseudomonadota; class Betaproteobacteria; order Burkholderiales; family Alcaligenaceae; genus Achromobacter; species Achromobacter sp. LC458. Next base: position 54,946 of record NZ_LBHW02000010.1, on the reverse strand, counting down.
GCCCGTACTTCGGCGAGGTCGCCGACCGCGTGCTGCGCGTGGACGAGCTGTTCAACGCGTTGCGCGAATCGCTGGCGTTCGCCTTCGAAGCCAGCCTCATGATCGGCCAGGCGGCGCAGAACGACACGACGCGCAAGCTGGCGTCCTGGGCCGCCATCCTGGCTGTGCCCACCGCGATTGCCGGCATCTATGGCATGAACTTCGAATTCATGCCGGAACTGAAGTCGCCCCTGGGCTATCCCATCACGCTGGGCGTCATCGCGTCGATCTGTTCGGTGTTGTACTGGCGGTTCCGCAAGTCCGGCTGGCTATGAAAGGCGGGCCGGGAACAGCGCGCAACGCAGGCCGACACGCCAGCCCGGGCGGCAGGGGCGGCGAGAGGTCCAGCAAGGCAAGCGACCGGGACATTTTCCGCACGGTCGATTAACGAAAAACCGGGCCGCCTGTGGCACACTTGCCGCGTTTCTTACCTGGAGGCCGGCCGGTGCGTGGCAAACCCCCATTTCGCGGCGGCGGCAAGCTGACCGCCCTGATCGTTGCCTTGATTCTTGCGGCGGCGGGCGCCATCGTCAATTGGCTACAGCCGTCGGGGCAGGGCGATTCGCCCCGCCCGTCACGTCCGCCCTCGGCCGATGGGCGCTCGCCTGCGGCCGACGGCATTCCGCCCGGCAGCTACACGCTGACCGGCGCGATCGTCAACGTGGCCGATGGCGACACCGTCACGCTGCGCGCGCGCGATGGCCAGCGCCGCATCCGCATGGACAGCATCGATGCGCCTGAAGAAGGCCACGGCGCCGACCAGCCCGGCCAACCCTTTGCCGAAGCGTCCCGCAAGAATCTTGCGGATCTGGTCGCCGGCAAGACGCTGACCGCCCAATGCTACGAACAAGATCAGTACGGCCGCGACGTCTGCGCGCTGATTCTGGATGACGGCCGCTCGGCCAACCGTTTGCAGGTGCAGTCCGGCTACGCCTGGGCCTACACCGCCAGGCGCGGCGATTACCTGCGCGACAAGGCCATGACGGGCTTGCAACGCCAAGCCCAGGACGCCAAGCGCGGCTTATGGGCCAAAGAAGGCGCCATGCAGCCCTGGAAATGGCGCTATGACTGCTGGCGCCAGCGCCAGTGCGGGTGATGAGCGGCGGTCGCCGCCCCGTGCACCCGCTAGGGCATGCCTGGGTACTGGCTGCGTCCCGCCTTTGCTATCCTCTGTCGCAACGTTTTGAAGGGAAGGTTTCCATGCTTGCAATGAAGCGGCTCAGGGCGACAGCCATGCTGATGTTGCTGGCGCTGGCGGGCTGCTCTCAAGAAAGCCCCATCAACAGCCCGTATCCGTCCGGCGCCGAAAGCCAGAACACGCTTTATTCCGCGTTTGTCCAGCGTTCGCCCAAATACCTGGACCCGGCAAGCTCTTATTCCGGCGACGAAACCCCTTATACCTACAACATCTACGAGCCGTTGTACGGGTATCACTACCTGAAGCGGCCGTACGAGCTGGTGCCACGCGCCGCGCAGTCCATTGATCCGCCGCAGTATCTGGACGCCCAGGGCAAGCCCTTGCCCGCCGATGCGCCGGGCGAACAAATCGCCGAAAGCATCTACGACATCAAGATACGCCCGGGCGTGCGCTACCAGCCGCACCCCGCGTTCGCCCGCAAGACCGACGGCAGCTACGACTACTTCCCGATTTCCGAAGACGACCTCAAAGACAAGTACTACATCCCCGATTTTCCGCGCACCGGCACGCGCGAACTCACGGCGGACGACTACGTCTATGCGTTTCGCCGGCTGGCGAGCCCGCGCGTGGTGTCGCCCATCTATTCGGTGATGGCGGACCACGTGGTAGGCATGCAGGAATACGGCGACCGGCTGCGCAAACGCGACCGGGACTTGCGCCGCGATCTGCCCGGCGGTGGCGCCGCCTCGTGGCTGGACCTGCGCGACGCCGACGGCTTTACCGGCATCCAGGCGCTGGACCCGCACACGCTGCGCATTCGCGTCAAAGGCAAGTACCCGCAGTTCAAATACTGGCTGGCCATGACCTTCACGGCGCCCATCCCCTGGGAGGCCGACCGCTTCTACAGCCAGCCGGGCATGGCCGCGCATGACCTGTCGTTGAACACCTGGCCGGTCGGCACCGGCCCGTACATGATGGCGGAATCGTTGCAGAACCGTCGCCACGTGCTGGTGCGCAACCCCAACTTCCACGGCGAAGCCTACCCCTGCGAGGGCGCACCCGGCGACAAGGAAGCCGGCATGCTGGCCGACTGCGGCAAGCCCACGCCCTTTATCGACCGCGCCGTGTTCAGCCTGGAAAAAGAAGCCATCCCGCTGATCGGCAAATTCATGCAGGGCTATTACGACGTGCCGCAAATCGAACGCGGCGAATACGGCGTGGCCATGCTGGTGGCGGCGGGCGACAGCCAGGACAAGGCCAAGCAGTACCGCGAACACGGCATCCGCCTGCCCACCACGGTGGAAACCGCCAACTGGTACATGGGCTTTAACTGGCTGGACCCGGTGGTGGGCAAGGGCGACACGCCCGAGCAGGCGGAAAAGAACCGCAAGCTGCGCCAAGCCATCAGCATCGTGTTCGACTGGGAAGAATTCGTCACCGTGTTTGAAAACGATCAGGCGTCCGTGGCCCAAGGCCCGGTGCCTCCCGGCGTGCTGGGCTACCGCGATCCGCCTGAGGGCGTGAACCCGGTGGTCTACGACCTGGTTGACGGCAAGCCCGTGCGCAAGTCCGTCGACGTGGCCAAGCGGCTCTTGGCCGAGGCCGGTTACCCCGACGGCCGCAACGCCAAGACCGGCGCGCCGCTGGTGCTGTATTACGACGCCATGCAGGGCGGCGGGTCGAACCCGCGCTTTGACTGGATGCGCCGGCAGATGGCCAAGATCGGCGTGCAGCTGGACGTGCGTTCCACCGACTACAACCGCTTCCAGGACAAGATGACGCGCGGCGCCGCGCAGATCTTCCTGTGGGGCTGGAACGCGGATTACCCCGACGCCGAAAACTTCCTGTTCCTGCTGTACGGCCCCAACGCCAAAGCGCGTGGGGGCGGCGAGAACGCGGCCAACTACCAAAGCCCGGAATTCGACAAGCTGTTCGAACAGATGAAGTTCCTGGACGACGGCCCCCAGAAAGAACAGCTGATCGCCAAGATGGTGGCGGTGGTGCAGCGGGATGCGCCGTGGATGTTCGGCTATTTCCCGATGTCGGGCGGCGCCTATCAGCAGTGGGTCGGCAACGCCAAGCCCACGCAGATGGTGCGCAACACGCTGCAATACATGAAGATCGATCCCGCGCTGCGCCAGCAGAAGATCGATGAATGGAACGTCCCAAGATGGTGGCCGATCGGCCTGTTCGTGCTGCTGTTGGCGCTGGCGATCTGGCCTTCGTACGTGGCGCTCAAGCGCCGCGAACGCCAGACCGCCTTCGGCCCGGCGGTCCGCAAGGAGCATCAATCATGATCGGCTATGTGATTCGCCGGCTGCTGTATGGCGTGCTGATCCTGATCGGCGTCAACCTGTTCACCTTCATCCTGTTCTTTGCCGTGAACACGCCCGACGATATGGCGCGCCTGGCCATCGGCGGGCAGCGCGCCAGCCAGGACGCGGTGGAAAAATGGAAGGTCGAACGCGGCTACGACAAGCCGCTGTTCTTCAACGAGCGCGCGCAAGGCACGGCGCAACTGACCGACACCATCTTCTACCAGCGCTCGGTGCCGCTGCTGGCCATGGAATTCGGCGCATCGGACAGCGGGCGCGACATCGGCCGCGAGATCCAGACGCGCATGGGCCCCAGCCTGGCGCTGGCCGTGCCCACCTTCATCCTGGGGTTGTTCGTCAGCATCGTGTTTTCGTTGACGCTGGTGTATTTTCGCGCCACGCGGCTGGACTTTTGGGGCGTCGTGGTGTGCGTGCTGCTGCTGTCCATTTCCAGCCTGTTCTACATCATCGCGGGGCAGTGGGTGTTCGCCAAGCTGATGCGGCTGGTGCCGTTCTCGGGGTTTTCGGGCGGGCTGGACGTGGTCAAGTTCCTGGCGCTGCCGGTGCTGATCGCCATCGTGTCGCGGCTGGGTCCCGAGGCGCGCTTCTACCGCACGCTGTTCCTGGAAGAGATCGGCAAGGACTACGTGCGCACCGCGCGCGCCAAGGGCCTGGCCGAACGCGTCGTGCTGTTTCGCCACGTGCTGCGCAACGCGATGCTGCCCATCCTGACCAGCACGGTGGCCGCCTTGCCGCTGCTGTTCATGGGCAGCCTGATCGCCGAGTCTTTCTTCGGCATCCCGGGCCTGGGCAGCTACACCATCGACGCCATCAACGCGCAGGACTTTTCCGTGGTGCGCGCCATGGTGTTCCTGGGCGCCGCGCTCTATATCGTGGGGCTGATCCTGGCCGACATTTCCTACACGCTGGCTGACCCCCGCGTTCGATTCGAGTAGCCGCCATGCCCAAGATCGTCTTCCTTTGGACCGACATCGCGCTGTGGCTCATGGTGCTGGGTGCGCTGGCCTATGTCTGGCACGTGCGCCGCAGCCCCAACCTGCGCGCCACCTGGGGGCGCGTTGCGCGTGACACGCCGGCGATGTGCTCGGCCGTCATTCTTGCCGCCTTCACCGTGGTGGGGCTTCTCGATTCCGTGCACTATCGGCCACAACTGCCGCCCGCGCCGGGTGCCGCCGCCGACGCCGCGCCCATCTACGCGCCCGTGGTCAAGTCGGCGCTGGACGGCTTGTTGGCCGGCACGGTGTTGACGCAGCCCGAAAGAAATTACTCGCAGCCGTTGGCAGTGAAGCTGTTCCTGAAAGAAACGATGCTGGTCAACGACAAGCCGGTGCGCGATTTTCCGCGGTTGCGCGGAGCCGCCACGCATGTGACCGATCCGGATACCCAGCACGTGCCTGACGTGTTGACGCGCCTGGGCTGGGGCATGGCCGGCGGCTTGGCTGTTGCGCTATTGTCCGCCGCCGTGTTGTTTGCCTTGCTGGCGCGGCGCGCCCAGTCGGCCAGGCAGGCGGCGCATATGCTGCTGGGCGGCGATTCAGACGTGCCCTGGCGCGCCATGGCCATCACCTTCACGCTGCTGTGCCTGACGGCCGGGGCGCTGGCCGGCCTGTCCAGCGGCTACCACGCGCTGGGCACCGACCGCATCGGCAACGACGTGTTGTGGCAGGCGCTTAAAAGCATTCGCACGGCGCTAGTCATCGGCAGCCTGACCACCATCGCCATGCTGCCGCCCGCCATCATCTTCGGCATCGCGGCCGGGTATTTCAAGGGCAAGGTCGACGACGCCATCCAGTACCTGTACACCACCATCACGTCGATTCCCGGCGTGCTGCTGGTGGCCGCCTGCGCGCTGATGATGCAGGTGTATATCGACAACCATGCCGACCTTTTCGACACCTCCGTCGCCCGCGCCGACCTGCGCCTGTTCCTGCTGTGCATGATTCTTGGGCTGACCGGCTGGGCGGGCCTGTGCCGCCTGCTGCGCGCCGAAACCCTCAAGCTGCGCGAACTGGAATACGTGCAGGCGGCGCGTGCCTTTGGCGTGTCGCACTGGCGCATCATGACGCGCCACCTGCTGCCCAACGTGGCGCACCTGGTGCTGATTACGGTAGTGCTGGAATTTTCGGGGCTGGTTCTGTACGAGGCCGTGCTGTCCTACCTGGGCATCGGCGTGGACCCCAGCATGAATTCCTTTGGTTCGATGATTGACGGGGCGCGGCTGGAAATGTCCCGCGATCCCATGATCTGGTGGAGCCTGATGACCGCATTCCTGTTCATGCTGGCGCTGGTGCTGGCGGCCAACCTGTTTGCCGATGCGGTGCGGGATGCGTTCGACCCGCGCACGCGCCGCTACAAACCCAGCCGCATGGCGCGCCTGGGCGGCTGGTTTGGCCGCCGCCAGACGCTGGCCGCCGAGCCGCGCCCATCGAAGTCCGGAGAAGCCCCATGAGCCAGGATTCCATCTTGCTGGACGTGCGCGGCCTGGATGTGGACATTGCCGGGGAATCCGGCATGACGCATGCGGTCAAGCGCCTTGAGCTGGCCATTTCCCAACGCCAGACCTTCGCGCTGGTGGGCGAATCGGGCTGCGGCAAGAGCATGACGGCGCTGGCGCTGTTGCGCTTGCTGCCCGACGCGGGCCGCATCGTGGGTGGGCAGATCGACCTGGATGGCCAGGACCTGAACCGCCTGCCTGAAAGCGCGATGCGCGGGGTGCGCGGCGGCCGCATCGGCATCATTTTCCAGGAGCCGTCCACCAGCCTGAACCCGGTCATGCGCGTGGGCGACCAGATCATCGAAACGCTGACGGCGCATACGCCCCTGCGCGGCGCGGCGGCGCGCGCCCGCGCCATCGACTGGCTGCGCCGCGTGGGCATCCCCGAGCCCGAGCGCCGCGTGGACGACTACCCGTTTCAATTTTCGGGCGGGCAAAAACAGCGCGTCATGATTGCCATCGCCTTGGCGGCCGAGCCGCTGTTGTTGATCGCCGACGAACCCACTACCGCGCTGGACGTTACCGTGCAGGCGCAGGTGCTGGACTTGCTTGCCGATATCCAGCGCGAAATGGGCATGGCCGTGATGTTGATCACGCACGACCTGGCCGTGGTCAAGAACGTGGCGCATCACGTCGCCCTGATGCGTGGCGGTGAAATCGTGGAAAGCGCCAGCGCCGAAGAATTCTTCCGCGCGCCCAAGCATCCGTACGCACGGCAGTTGTTCGAAGCCATTCCCACGTTCGACAAGCGCGGCGCGCCGCTGTCCCAGCAAGGCCGCGAGGCCAGCGCGGGCAAGGCCGAGCGCGCCCGCCCACGCGCGCCCGGTAACGCGGGCGACCTGGTGCTGGACGTACAAGACCTGAAGGTGCACTACCCCGTGCGCAAGGGGCCGTTGCGGCGTGTCGTGTCCTGGGTCAAGGCGGTGGACGGCGTCACCTTTACGCTGCGCGCGGGCGAGACGCTGGCCTTGCTGGGCGAGTCCGGTTGCGGCAAGACAACCACCGGCAAGGCGCTATTGCGCCTGATCGACGGCGCGCGCATTTCGGGCCGCGCCATGCTGCAAGGCAAGGACTTGCTGAGCGCCGACCGCCGCACGCTGCGCGACCTGCGGCAAGACATCCAGATCGTGTTCCAGGACCCTTATGCGTCGCTGGATCCGCGCATGCGCGTGGGCGATATCCTGGATGAAGGCCTGGCATCGTTACGGCGCTCAATGAGCCCGCAAGCACGCGCCGCGCATGCCGCGCAGTTGATTGAACGCGTCGGCTTGCCGGCCAACACGCTGACACGCTACCCGCACGAATTTTCGGGCGGGCAGCGCCAACGCATCGCCATCGCGCGGGCGCTTGCCGTCGAGCCCAAGGTGCTGATCTGCGACGAACCCACGTCCGCGCTGGACGTGTCCGTGCAGGCGCAGATCCTGGACCTGCTGCGTGAACTCCAGGACGAGCTGGGCATCGCCTACCTGTTCATCACGCATAACTTCGGCGTGGTGGAATATCTGGCGGACCGCATCGCGGTCATGGACGGTGGCCGCATCGTCGAGCTGGGCGATGCCGATACCGTGCTGCATGCGCCGCGCCAGCCACTGACCCAGCGCCTGCTTGCGGCGGTGCCGCGCTTGCAGTTCGGCTCATAAAAAACGCGCCCTGATCCGCAAGGATGCAGGGCGCGTGGCAGGCTGGCGTCCGGGCAGGACGCCAGCCGCGTCACAGCTCGTGATGGGACGTCGGCGTTTCCAGCCAGACCAGCGTGTCGTGCCGCAAGGCGCGCACGCATTGCGCCAGGAAGGCATGCACGGTTTCCAGTTCGGTGGTGTCGTAGCGTCGCGCCATCAACATCACCGCGTCAGCGACCCACTGGCGTTCCTGCGCCAGATGCTGGCACTGTTCTTCGACCGGCCGGATCACGATCATCCGGCGGTCCAGCGGGTGGCGGCCACGTTGCACATAACCTGCCGCCTCCAGCCGGTTGATCAAGGCGGTGGCGCCGCCCGAGCTGATTCCCATCAGCTGTGCCAGTTGCCCGGTGGGCAAGGCGTCGAATTCCATCACTAATTCCAGCGCTTTCAGATCCGCCAGGGGGATGCCCAGCTTGTCTGCCAGGGCCGACTGGCACGCGGCGTTGTACACCGAGAACTGTCGACCCAACATCAGGGCGATATCGTCGAGCATGCCTGGGCGCAATTCATTCGTGCGGGATTCTGGCATAACAGTCACATGCTCATGGTGGGCGATCGTTTCTTGTTGCAGCATGATTTCGCTCCTAGGCGGATCAGTTGTTTACTTCTTGGCCAAGCCGCCGAGCAAACCGCCCAGCAACCCGCCGTTGGCAGCGCCACCCGAGGTGCCGCCCGCCGTTGAACCGCCGGTCAAGCTGCTGGTGACACCACCCAGCAAACCGCCCAGCAGACCCCCGTTACTTGCCGTGCCGGCACCCGCCGCACCGCCGGCTGCCGCACCGGCCGCGCCACCCGCACTGACGCCCGCACTGGCGCCCGTACCTGTCGTCGCACCGACCGACACGCCACCCGCCACGCCGCCGAGCACGCCACCCGCCACGCCGCCGAGCACGCCACCCAGCAAGCCGCCGCCGACCGCGCCGCCCGAGGCGCCGCCCGCCGATCCACCCGTGGCGCCGCCGGTCACACCACCCAGCAAGCCGCCGAGCAATCCGCCGTTGGCCGCGCCGCCCGCCGTTCCGCCCGTCGCGCCACCCACCGCACCCTTCACGCCGCCCAGCAAGCTGGTCACCGGTGCCAACAAACCGTTCACGCCGCCCGCCGCGGGCGTTCCGCCCACGCCACCGACCCCGCCGAGGATGCCGGTGATCGGGCTGAGCAGGCCGCTCGTACCGCCACCGGTCACGCCGCCCGTTATGCCGCCTGTTACGCCGCCCAGGCCCAGGGCGCCGGTCACCGACGCCACCGCGCCGGTCGCGTTGGCCAACGTGGAGCCCAGCGGATTCGTATTGCCCGGCGTGGCGTGAACCAGACCGCCCGCGCTGGCGACCGCGCCGCCCAGGCCCTGCAACACGCCGTTCAGGCCGGCCGTGTTACCCGGCAACGTACCGCCCGCGCCGGCCAGCGTGCCGCCCAGGCTGGTCAACAGGCCGGCCACCGGGGCGCCCAGCTGCGTTTTCGCGCCCACTTGCTGCGTCAGGTTGGTCACCGTGCCGGCGATCGGCGCAACGTTCATGTCAAGCGCGGCCCCAACGCCGCCCAGCGTCGGTTGCAGGCCCAGGGGCAGCACGTTGTCCACTGTTTTGCCAACATTGGACAGGGCCGGTTGCAGGACGGGGCTGGACGGGCCATCCAGCAGGCGCCCCGTCACGCCGCCCGCCAGTTGCATGACCGGATTGAGCAAGCCCCCTTGGCCACCCAGGCCGTCCGTCAGGGCGCCCACGGCGTTGGTGGCGTTGCCCAGCATCGTCGTCAGCGGCATGGGATTGGCGGGGTCCGCGTTCAGCAGATCGCCCGCGCCGCCTACGGTTTTGCCCAAACCGTCCACCAGACCACCCAGGCCGGAGCTCAAGCCTCCGGGCAGGCCGGCGCCCTTGATCGACGTGCCCAAATCGCTCACTGCGCCGCCTACTTGCGTCGTCACGCCGTCCACCGGAGCGCCCAGCCCGGTCGTGGCGCCCACTTGCTGAGTCAGCCCGACCACGGTGTTGACCACCGGTTCCACCGTGGGATCCAGTGCCTTGCCCACGCCGCCAAGCGTGGGGCCCAGATTCAGGGGCAACGTGTTGTCCACGGCGTTGCCGGTGTTGCCCAACGTCGTTTGCAGCAGGCCCGCCGTCACCGGATTGACCGGGGGATTGGGGTCGGTGCCGCCGGGAGTGCCCGGGTTGCCAGGGTTGCCTGGGTCAGTGCCACCGGGATTGCTGCCGCCCGGGTTGGTGCCACCGGGGTTCGTGCCACCTGGGTTAGTCGGGATATCGATGCCAGGCAGGCCGGCGGTTTTCTTGCTACCACCGCTGCTTCCGCACGCGGCTAGCGCGCTGACGACAGCAGCGGCCATGACGGTGGCGGTCAAAATGCGTTGAATGCGGCTGGCTTCAATCTTGGACATCATGGCGAGCTCCTCGGGTTGGTAGGTCAGGCGTGGAAACCGCCCGGTACCGCTCTACATGCATAATCCGTGCCAAGATTTTTCAAACGGACCCACATTGCACGGGTCCACGCATTTGAGGGCTAATAAAATCCTTTGTTTTCAATGCACTGGTGTGGATTCGAGGGTTTGTACCAGGCTTGGGAATTCGTCACTTTTGCGACCACAAAAAGCCTTCGAATGTTACGAATGGCCGGTTATCCGACGTTACGTTACGGGCGACGTTACGTAACGCGGTGTTGGGAACCGGCGCAAATAAAGGTCGTTTCAGCCTGCCGCAAGCGCGCAAAAAAAAGCGCCTGTCGGAGCAGGCGCCAAAGGGGTCGGGAATGCGGTGCGTCAGAACGCGTCGTAGAACAACGAATAGTTGGCGTTAAAGCGCACGTCGCGGTCGTTATTGACCGTGGCGGATCCGATCGGCTTGGCCACGTTGAAATCGAACAGATAGTATTTATCGTCCGTGAAGCGCAGCCCCAGCGCCACCGAGGACAGGTGCCGCTGGTTCAGCGCTTGCAAGCCCTTGTTGTTGTACCAAGTGCGCGCATAGTCGATCAGCGCATAAGGCTGGACGGCCGACAGGTATTCCCAGCCTGTGCCGAAGCGCCGGTTGATTTCGGCCGATACGCCCACACCCTTGTCGCCGCTTTGTTCCCCTTGCGGGTATCCCATTGCGTAGCGCCAGCTGCCAAAAGAGATTTGCTCGGACGAGGGCAATATATTGCTGGAATATTGCGCAGCGCCTGAAAACGTCAGGCCGAACTGGGCCGGCAGGGCGACGGTTTGTTTGGCGTTCAGGTTATAGCGGGCGAAATCCAGGTCCAGAATCGGCGTGGCGGAATAACCGTAATTGCTTGAGATATCCTTCTTCGCGCCCGCCGCATCAAAGCCTTTGGACACGCTGGCGGTTATGTCGGTTGTTTGGATTTCCGACAACTGTATATATCGTAATTCGATATTTGCAGCGCGTACCCGAGCGTCCTGTTGCAACCAGAGGTCGGCATTGCGCGATTCATATCGGTCTTTGGAATTGGCGGCGTACATGCCCACCGTGCCCGTCAGCGACCGCGTATTGCTCAAGAGGATCGGATAGCTGACCCCGATACCGATGCGGTCGTTCTTTACCCGTCGTTCAAACCCCAGATATTCGATCGCGTCGTCTTTGGGCTTGGCGTCATAGTGGTAACCATCCACTTTGATGGCCAAGCCGTCAGGGCCGATGGGCACGCTGATTTCGCCCATTACATATTTCACGTCGTCGGTATTGAAGGGCACCGCCGCGGTCAACTTGACCTGTTCGCCCAACGGGGTAAGGCTGCTGGCGCCCACATTGACCAAGGGCTGCATACCGGTGCCCAGGTCGGCCACGCCGCCTGTCAAACTGAAAGGATGCCGGGTCGCGTTCAATACCAGTTCGGTGGCGCCGTCAGCGCGGCGCGGTAAATCCAGGCTGGGCGTGAATTTCACACCTGGCACCGTGCGCATCAGGTTCAGCTGCCGCTCCAGCGTGGCTTGTTTAAGCGGACGTTCCTCTTTCAGCGGGCCAGCCAAGGTATCCAGGCGATCTTGTGCGTTACCGATATCGCCTTCGATGCGCACATTGCTGATAAACCCTTCCACCACGGTCACGACCACCAGCCCATTCGCGAATGTCTGGTTTTGTACTAGTGCAAACGAAAGGGGGTATCCCTTGTCGCGATATAGCTGCGTGATCTTGTCGACCTGCTGGACCAGTTCCCCCAGGCTGATTTCCTTGCCTGACAAGGGGCTGAGTATTGCGGAAACCTCGTCGAAGGGAATCGCGTGCACGCCGCTGACATCGAAATTGCGCGGCACGATGCGTTGGGCCAGCCGCGCCTGCAATGCCAGTTGCTCGGGGGTTGCCGTCTGCACGACGGGGGGCGGTTGTGTGGCGCCCGGCGGCCTTTCCAGCTGCGGGACCGCGTCGACGGGGTTGCCTCGCAAAGGGCCGTCGGCGCGCGCGGGGGCACCACAGAAAACCGTACAGATCAGGGCGAGGGTAAGCGAACTTGCCGGGTACGTACGTCTCATTGCCTAGTGTGTCTCTGTTTCTACCAACGCCGTCCCGATGAGTATTCGATATTGCGGGAATACTGAATAAAAATGGGGACGCAGTGTTGTAAAAGGTGCTTCAGTGCGTCGTAGGCAATATGGTGCCAGCGTACGGAGTTAACAACAAATTATTTCATTGTGACCAGTCGGGAACGGCAGGATTACAACATATTGAGATTCTCATGAAAGAAAATATTTAAGTTTTATAAGGGTTAACTAGGGGATTTTTATTAAGTTCACCCTAGTTTTGCTGTATTGGTTACATGTCGGTGGGCGTCGAGATGTGAATATACGTGTAAACCCTGATGTGTATTAAATGTTAATAGATAAGACTATATAAACGTTTCAAAACACATCGGTTATGAGCCACCGGGAGTCCACGAGATGGGCACGCATCACCCTAGTAATCATTGGCGCGATCAACCGATCCCGCTTTCCCTATTGCCGCTGTTTCACCGGGGCCGTTCGTGAACCCGGGCGATATTGTTCCGCTTTCGTTCAACGGCGGCCTGGTCGCCCTGTCGTTTCTGACAGCGGTACTGGGCTCGTACGTCGCCTTGCTGGCGGCGGCGGGCATTCGCACAGAAACCCAGGACGGCGACCTGCGCATCGGTTACATCATCATCGGCGCGGTAGCCATGGGCGGCGTGGGCATCTGGAGCATGCACTTCATTGGCATGCAGGCGCAGAACCTGCCGTTTGATGTCGGTTATCAGGTTGGCCTGACCATACTGAGTTTCTTCGTTGCCGCCGGGTTTTCCGGCTGGGCCTTCTGGTATGTCGGCCGCGAACGCTTCACCTTTGGCCGATGCCTGGTGGGTGGCATGGCCGCCGGCCTGGGCGTGGCCGCGATGCACTACCTGGGCATGGGCGCGATGCGCATGCCGGCCGTGCTGCTGTGGAATCTGCCCATTGTCGTTTTATCGGTGCTTATCGCCGTAATTGCCGCTTCGGCCGCGCTCTGGCTGGCGTTCAATACCCAGAACGAGTTTCAACGAGGCGGCGCGGCCATTTTGATGGCAGTGGCCGTTTGCGGCATGCATTACACCGGCGCGGCGGCCGGCACGGTTATCTGCTCGGCCCCCCGCGAGGCGTCCAGCCTGCAAATCGGCGGGGTGATGCTGCCGTATATCGCGTTTGTGTTGTCGGCGCTCATGTTGCTGATCATGCGTTGGCAGCTGCAACGCGCGTCGACCCGTTTCCGTTCGCGCATGGCGCAGCGTATCGACTCGTTTATTGAATCGGCGCCTGTGGCTGAACCAGGCAAGGCGCCCGGCTCCACATTGGGGCCGGGCTAGCAGGGCCCGGTATGCGTTCGGATGCTTTTCATTCGGACGCGAGAAATACCGGCAATAGGGGGTCGGCACCGCCACGCGGATCGGCTCAATTATCAATCGAGTGTTAGGAGCTCGACATGAAAGCGAAACTTGCGCAGTTCTGGAACGACGAAGACGGCATCACCGCCCTGGAATACGGGTTGATCGCGGGTCTGGTGGCGGTGGCCCTCATCGCTGCCGTGGGGACTTTCACCGACGCCCTGGGCACCATGTTCACGGGACTCGGCACCAAGCTCAATACCGCAGGCGGGGGTTGATGCCCTAGCGCGCTAACGCGTACCGCGATGACCCAATGTGTCGGGGCATGGCGGTACGTGGCTGAAGTCCGAGATTGTTTGCTTGACACGGGTTGCGCTCTTCTGGACGAGCGGGCCTGCCGTTGAATCTGCTTGATCAGAAGGTCCTGCCTTGTATCCAGGGGAAGTGCTGTGGCTGCTGTTGTTCGCATGCTGGAACGTGGTGCTGATCTACAACGATCTGCGCTATCGCCGCGTACCCAACACGTTGATCGTGGTGGGCTTCGTGGCGCAGCTGCTTTGGCTGCTGGCCGCCGCCTTCGTGCCTGGATGGACGTATCCGCCGCGCTGGACCGGGTGGTTGATGTGTGGGGCAGGGTTTTTGGCAGCCTTGCTGTTCTTGCCGCTTTGGGGCCGGCGCCTCATGGGCGCGGGCGACGTCAAGGCAATCGCCATCCTGGGGCTGTGGCTGGGTCTGGCGCCGCTGATCCTGGTGATGGTGCTGGCCAGTCTGCTGGCCGGCGTGCACGCGCTGGCGTATGTGGTGGTGTCGCGCTATTGGGCGGTGTCGCATCGGCTGCGTCAAATTCCGTATGCCATGTATCTGGGTATCGCCGCGCTCAGCGTGGTTCTTATGCCCTTGAATTCGCCCTGGTATTCGTGGTGTTCTTCCTGGTGCTCTACGGCATCCTGACCTACGGGCTGGTGTTTCTTGCACAGAATTCCGTCACGCTGGCCGCACAGGACGGCGCCCGCAAAGTCCTGCAATGGCAGGCGGGCACCACGTCGCTGGCCGCGCGCGCCAACGCAGGCCGCGACACCGCACTGAATATCGCATCCTGGATGGCTTCCATGTCGGCCGCGCCGATCAAGGTTGCGGTCTGCGGCAGCGGCGGCGCCTTGAGCAGCAGCGCGGGCGGCACGTGCAGCGGTCAGCCGCTGGCCGCCGACCAGATCGAAGTGACGGTGTCGTATGCCTACGGCGCGCATCCGTTGATCCCCTCGTTTCCGCTGTTGCAGACGATGTTGATGCCGTCCACCAGCGTGCTCAGCGCGCGCGCCACGGTTCATCTTGGCAACACGCTGGGCGTGGGAGGCTGACATGGCACTGCCACGAACCCGTTTTGCGCCAGCGCTGCGCCAACGCGGCATTGCCGCGCTTGAACTGTCGCTGACGCTGACCATGCTGCTGATCTTCATCTGCGCCGTGGTGGGCTACGGCGTGTTGTTCTGGATGCAGCAACAGTTGGCAGCCGCCGCCGGAGAGGGCGCCCGCGCCGCCGTGTA
The DNA here is from genome assembly GCF_001005835.2 of Achromobacter sp. LC458. Classification (NCBI taxonomy): domain Bacteria; kingdom Pseudomonadati; phylum Pseudomonadota; class Betaproteobacteria; order Burkholderiales; family Alcaligenaceae; genus Achromobacter; species Achromobacter sp. LC458. The sequence goes on along the minus strand of NZ_LBHW02000010.1, from coordinate 39,896 downwards.
CGCGCAGATCAGCGGCAGCGCCAACGTGCAGGGCGATGCCTGCTCGGCCGCCATGAGTGTTTTCTCGACCGGCTCGGCGGTGGCATGCGCGACCACGCGCGCGCCGTGCGCCTGGGCCGGGTCCGGCGGCGAAGTCGCCAATTGCGCCACCGTCGCCATGACCTACAACACCCAGTCCTGGCCGCTGCTGGCCACATTGCAATCGTTCATCGTCATGCTGCCCGGCACGAACAAGAACTGGGTACCGAGCAGGTTGTCGTCGAAAGCCATCGTGCAGATATCGCAAGGGACACCATGAGCAGTATTAGCAAGATCATTGCGGGCGTGTTGTTGGTGGCGGGCCTGGTGCTGGCCTTCCTGGCGTGGCGCCTGGCGTCGCATTCCGGTCCTCCGCCCGCCAATCCGTCACCGGTCGCCACCGCGCCGGCAGCGACGCCCGCGCCGCAAGTGACCTTGCACGATGTTGTCGTGGCCAAGGAAGCCATTGCCGCCGGCACGCGCATCGACGCCGCCAAAATGCTGACCGTCGCGCAATGGCAGGTGGCGCTTTCCAACAGCTTCAACACCCCGGCACCGCTGGAAGGCGCCGTGGCGCGCGTGGACATCGCAGCGGGTGACCCCATCGTTCCCAGCCTGCTGGCGCAGGGCCTTGCCAAGCAGCTCAAGCCCGGCGAACGGGCTGTCGCCATCGCGGTCGACGAAGTGGTCGGCGGCGGCAACCGCATTGCGCCCGGCGACCTGGTGGATGTGTTCTTCATGGTGGAAAAAGGCCAGGAAATCTCCGGCGGCCAGGCGCGCCTGCTGCAATCGCAGCTGCGCGTGCTGGCCTTTGGCAAAAGCTCGGTGGACGGTCCGGAAGAAAAATCCGTGCTGCAACAAGGCCCCGGGCAGCCGGCGCGCACCGCCGTGCTTGCGGTGCCGGTCGAACAGATCAATGAACTGATCCTGGCCAGCCGCGCCGGCCGTCTGCAACTGGCGTTGCGGCCCGTCGGCGATGACGCCGTGCCGGACGCCACGCTGTTCGCCAAGCGCGGCACGGTGTTGCCCACCCGCGCCGACCTCACCCCCGCGCAGCGTGAAGCCTTGCTGACCGGCCCAAACCGCGCCTTTGCGGGCGACAGCCTGGTGCAGCTTGAAGGCGCCACACCCGCGGCGAGAGCGCCCGCCAACCGCGTGTCGGCGCCCACTGCCGGCAGTGGCGGCGGCGGGGGCCGTACCGTTGAAATCGTGCGGGGAGACAAATCCGAGCGCGTTCGTTATTGAACTTGGCTGCGCGTGGCAGGTGCCGCCGCGGCTGGACCATTAGAAGCAACCAAATCCAGCACATGAAAAGATATCAGCGCACCACCATGATCTGCGTCCTGTCGGCCGCAGCGGCGATGACATACGGTGCCGTAAGCCTGGCCCAGGGCGCCGCGCCCTCGGCGGCGGCGAACGCACCGGTCCGTGATATCGCGGTGGCCGTCAAAGGCCAGCAATCGCTGATGCTTGACGGCGCCGCGCCCAGTCGCATTGCCATCGGCGACCCCGAGGTCGCCGACGTGAAAATCCTGCCGGCCTCCGGCAAGCGCGCGGGCTCGCTGCTGTTGTACGGCAAGAAGGCGGGCACCACGCAGTTGCAGATATGGACGGGCAACAGCCCCACGCCGCAGATCTGGAACGTGCGCGTGGCTACGTCGGTGCAGGCGGCGTTGGCCAGCCGCCGCGTGCAGGGCGGCCCCAACGTGGATATCGCGGGCGACCACGCGGTGGTGTCCGGCTACGCCGAAACCCCGCTGGCGCAGATCGCCGCCGCCAAGGCAGCCGCCGCCGCAGTGGGCGACAAGAACGTCGTGGACGTGTCCTCGGCCGGCGCGGGCGGCGTCGTGCAGGTCGAAGTCAAGGTCGTGGAAGTGTCGCGGTCAGTGATGAAGCAGGCAGGCATCAATTTCGCCGCCAGCAACGGCCCCTGGGCCGGCGCCAGCGCCGTATCCCCGACGGGGCTGGCCGCGCCCCTGGGGTTCACGCCGGGCGGCCCGATTGCCGCGGGCTTCTCGCTGTTCTATGACACGAACAATTTCGCGGCGCGCCTGCGCCTCTTGCAAAGCAACGGCATGGCGCGCGTGCTGGCGGAACCCACGCTGGTCGCCTTGACGGGTCAAAGCGCCAGCTTCCTGGCAGGGGGCGAACTGCCGATTCCCGAAGCGGGCGGCCTGGGCACCACCACGGTGACCTTCAAGCCATTCGGTATCGGCCTGACGGTCACCCCGACCGTGCTGTCGCGCGATCGCATCTCGTTGAAGGTGGCGCCAGAGGCCAGTGAACTGGATTACAGCAACGGCATCGCCATCAACACCAGCAACGACGCCAGCACCGTCATTCCCGCGCTGCGCACGCGCCGGGCGGATACCACGGTGGAATTGGGCGACGGCGAGAGCTTCGTGATCAGCGGCCTGGTGTCGCGCCAGACCAAGGCGATGGTCAACAAGGTGCCCATGCTGGGCGACTTGCCGATCATCGGCGCGTTCTTTCGCAGCGTGGACTACTCGCAAGAGGACACGGAACTGGTCATCGTCGTGACGCCGCGCCTGGTGCGCCCGATTGCGCGCGGGGTGACGCTGCCGCTGCCAGGCGGCCGTCAAGAAACAGCAGATTCAACTTTCAATGCCTGGGGCTATTACCTGATGGGCCCGGTAGGCGGGCAGCAAATGCCGGGCTTTTCACGGTGAGCAATATGAAGACACATGCCAGCGAGTGGGTTGGCCTGCAAAACGGCAAGCGGTTCCTGTTTTGCTCAAAAGGCGATGGCGTCGCCGCGCAGCTTGGACAAGCTTTGGGAGACATGGGCATGTTGACCCAGGAATCCCCAAGCATCGAAGAGTTGGCGCGGCGATTGACCGAGATCGGACCGCAGGTGGTTTTCCTGGACTTCACCCTGAGTGAGGACGAACCCGGAAAGCTGTTCAAATCCGCCGAGCTGGCACGCTTGCTCGCGCGTATCGCGCCGACCGTGCCGCGTGTGGCGGTCGGTTTCCTCAGCCAGCCTGAAGGCGCCATCGCGGCGCTGCGTGCGGGCGTCAGCGATTTCGTGGACCCCACGGTCGCACCCGAGGAAGTCAAGGAAGTGGTGCTGCGCCTGCTTGACGTGCCGGCCAGTGGTGGCCGCATGGACGGCTCGCGTCGCAGCGTCCTGTTGCTGGGCGCGCGTCCGGGCGTGGGGACCAGCACGCTGGCCGTGCATCTGGCCGGCATGGTGCAAGACCGCTTGAAGCAGGCGCACCTTGCGCGCGCCAGCGCCAACGGCGCCAAGCCCGTCAAGCCGGCCGAACAATCGGGCGCCATGCTGCCCCTGGCCAGCCGCGTGGCCTTGATGGACCTGGGCTGGCCGGTGGGCGATTGCCAGCTTTACCTGAACATCGGTAGCGACTTTGATTTTGCGGAAGCCGCGCGCAACCTGCGCCGGCTGGATTCCACCTTGTTGGGTTCGGCGATGGCCCACACCAACAACGGTCTGAGTGTGTTGGCGCTGCCGCGCGATCTATCCCAGATGCGCGACGTTTCGCAATCCGACTCCCTGCTGGTGTTCGAGCGCTTGCGCCAACACTTCGGCGTGGTCGTAGCGGATGCGGGCGGGTTCTCCAACCCGGAATTCGTGGCGGGCCTGGCTCGCTCGTCTCAACAGAACTGGATTGTGACCGACCAGAGCGTCGGGGCGTTGGTGTCGCTGGCCGGCCTGCTGCAAGAGCTGGAGCAACTGCATGTTGACCGCCGCAGCCTGGGCCTGATCGTCAACCGCTACGACGAACGCTACGGCATGACCGCGCAGCAGATTGCCGACCGCTTCCAACTGGATCTGGTGGGCACGTTGCCGGACCGCACGCTGGCCCTGATGGTCTGCACCAACCAGGGTCACCTGCTGCATGAAGAGGCCGAGCGCGACGTGTATGTGCGCGCGGTGCAGACGCTGGCGGAAAAACTCAGCGCGGAAGAGAACACCCCCGGCGGGCGGGCTAGCTGGCTGGCCACATGGCTGCCCGGTGTGCACCGCCGCATGATCGTCGGTTAACGGCAAGCTTCACGGGACGGCGGCGGAATCCGACATGATCATGACAGCGACCATTGAATTCGGCGGTGACGGCGACAAGGACTTTGCCTCGTCGAACCGCTTCCAGGAAGTCAAGACGGCGGCGTACGAGCACCTGCTGTCGCGCATCGAAGAACTGGGCGCGGAGTTCGGCCGCTGGGCGCGATCGGCCATCCAGGAGTTCGTCGATATCGAAGTCGCAAGCTTTGTACGCTTGCGGCGCGTGCCGATCAACGAAGGCGAAATGCGCCTGATCGCCGAGGCGCTGACCAAGGAACTGGCCGGCCTGGGGCCGCTGGAAGACCTGCTTGCCGATCCGGCCGTCGAAGACATCCTGATCAACGGTTACGAAAACGTGTTCGTTTCGCGGCGCGGGGTGCTGGCGCGCGAGACGCTGCGCTTTACCGATAACCAGCATGTGCTGCGCATCGTGCGCCGCATTCTTGCGCCTATCGGCCGGCGGCTGGACGAGTCCAGCCCCATGGTGGACGCGCGCTTGCCCGATGGCGGCCGGCTTAACGTGGTGATCGAACCCTTGGCCGTGGATGGCCCGATGGTGTCGATCCGCAAGTTTCGCCAGGACCCGCTCAAGCCCGCCGACCTGCTGACGCTGGGCACCTTTGACGAAGACATCTACCGGCTGCTGCATGAAGCCGTGAAGAACCGTTGCAACGTGCTGGTATCGGGCGGCACCAGCTCGGGCAAGACTTCGCTGTTGAATGCGCTGGCGTTCTTCATTCCGGAGACCGAGCGCGTGGTTACGGTGGAAGACACCGCCGAACTGTCGCTGAACCATCCGCACGTGGTGCGGCTGGAGTCGCGGCAGGGCGGCTTTGACGGCAGCGGCGCGGTCAGCATCCGCGAATTGATCCGCAACAGCTTGCGCATGCGGCCCGACCGCGTGGTGGTGGGCGAAGTGCGCGGCGCGGAAGTCATGGACATGCTGCAAGCGATGAACACCGGCCATGAAGGGTCGATGGCTACCATCCACGCGAACTCACCGCGCGAATGCCTGTACCGGATCGAAATGCTGGCGGGCTTTGCGGGATTTCAGGGCAGCGAAGACAGCCTGCGCCGTCAGATCGCCAGCGCGCTGGACTTCATCGTGCAGATCGGCCGGCTGTCTAACGGCAAGCGGCGCGTGCTGTCGGTGACCGAAGTCACCGGCATGGGCGACAACGTCATCTCGACGCAGGAACTGTACCGCCACGAAACCTTCACCACGCCCGAGGGCGAAGAAAAAGACCGCTGGAACTGGCTGGGCATACACCCGCACACGCCCAAGCTGGCGAAGCTGCGCAACGAGCAGCGCGTGAACGACAACCCGCCCGGCGACAACGATGGCGGCGGCGGCTTCTGGAGCCGGAGGCGCTGATGCAAGACGCTTTGATCCTGGGCGCGCTGGCGCTGGTGATGGCTTCGGGCGCGGTGCTGCTTTGGCGACATGCCAACAGCGGCGCCCGGCGCGCGGCCAGCTCTGCGTTCCTGGAGAACCAGCTCAAGCGCGGCCGCGAAACGCCGGAAGAAACGCCATTCGCCGAGGGCGGGCGCGCGATGCGCAGCGGGTTTTCCAGCTGGGACCGGCTGCTGTTGCTGGCCGGCGTGCGCCAAAGTCCGGGCTTCTATTTACGCACGGCGGTGCCCGTGGTGCTGGGCGCGGTGCTGGCCTGGGTGTTCCTGGGGCCGCTGTCGGGCGTTGTGTCCTTCGTGATGCTGGCCGTGCTGATGTACTTCCTGCTGTGGCTGCGCGCCGACAAGCGGCGGCGCCGGATGATTGCGCAGTTGCCCGCCTTCCTGGACAACATCGTGCGCCTGATCACCATCGGCAACAGCATGGGCGCCGCGTTCCAGACGGCCGCCGCCACCACCGACCAACCGCTGCTGGAAGTGGTGGAAACGGCGGCCAGCCTGAGCCGCTCGGCCAAGGAACTGGACGCGGCGCTGGTACAGGTGTCGCGCATGTATGGCTTGAGAGAGTTGTACATGGTGGCCGCCGTGGTGTCGCTGGCGATGCGCTTTGGCGGACGCAGCGACCAGGTGCTGGAGCGCATGGCCGCGTTCATGCGCGACGTGGCGCAGGCGCGCAATGAATTGTCGGCAAGCTCGGCGGAAGTGCGCCTGTCGGCGTGGATCCTGGCGCTGCTGCCGGTGGGAATCGCCGGCTTCATCATCGTGGCGAACAACAAGCTTTTCATGGGCCTGTGGGAAGACCCCTTGGGCTTCAAGATGCTGCTGACGGCGGTGGTGCTGCAAATTGGCGGCTGCTATTGGCTGTATCGCATGGCTAAGTCGATTTAAGGGAAGGCAACGATGCGGATGCTGCAATCCTGGGATGTCTCTACCGTGCTGGCGGCGGCGCTGATGCTGGTGGCCGCCGCGCTGCTGGTGCTGGGCGTCAGCATGGCGCGCCGGCTGCGCGGGCAGGGCCGTAGCCGTCAGGTGATCGATCAGGCGCTGGCCACGCGCCAGGGCGGTGCGGCCGCGGCCGCGGCTGCCGCGACGGCCGACACAAGCCGGGGCCGTTTTTCGTCGGCGGCGCGGGTGGCCGATGCGTTCGGCAAGCGCCTGAGCGAAGGGCGCCTGGCCGACACGTTGCTGGCCGCCGAAGACCGCAAGATGGTCGACATGGCGGGCTATGCCAATACCGGTACGGCACGCTCGCGCTTTGTCGCGGCGCGCTTCGGGTTGGCCATTGCGCTGCCCATCGTGGCGGTGGTGATCGACCTGCGCAAGCACCTGACCGATTCCTCGATGGGCGTCTTCATCGCCGCGTTCTTCGGCTTTGCCATCGGCTACATGCTGCCCAAATGGGTGGTCAGCCGCCGCCTGGCGCGCCGCAAGCGCATGGCCGGCGATGAGCTGCCGCTGCTGATCGACCTGCTGCGCTTGCTGCAAGGGGTGGGCTTGTCCATCGACCAGAGCATGCAGGTGCTGATCAAAGAGTTCGCGCAGGTCTTGCCGGTGCTGTCGTACGAATTGCGCCTGGCCTCTGAACTGTATGTGCGTGGGCGCACGCGCGAGCAATCGCTGGCGCGGCTGGCCACGGGGTTTGATAACGACGACCTGTCGGCCATTTGCCGGCTGATCGCGCAGGTGGATCAGCATGGCGGCGCCGTGCAAGAACCGTTGAACCGGTTCGGCGAACGCCTGCGCGACAAGCGCCGGCTGGAACTGAAAGAGAAAGTGGGCAAGACCACCGTGAAGATGACGGGGGTCATGATCGTGACGCTGTTGCCCGCCCTGTTGATCGTGACGGGCGGCGCGGGGTTTATCGCGGTATTGCGTGGCATGTCACGCATGGGGGGCATGTAATGGCGGGCGTGATCAAGAAGGGTGGGGGCAATAACGGCGGGGGCGCCTTGCGGTGGACCCTGGTGGCGGCGGCCGTGGCGGCCGGCGCGGGCTTGACCGGATGCAAGACCAATAGCGCGGAATCGGCGTGGCAGCTGATCCAGCAGCAACAGCAGGAACAGGCGCTGGCGCGCCAGAAGGAAGACGACGCGGACGCCAAGCGGCGTCCGAAAGGGCCCGAGATGATGCTGTCGCTGATTGCCGAGGCGCAGCGCCAAGAGCGTTATTTCGCGTCGCTGGCGTATATCGACGCGTATCAGCAGAAGTTCGGCAACGATGCGCGGGTGGCGGTGCTGCGCGCCGAGGCCTTGCGCCAGACCGGGCAGACGGCCATGAGCGAGCAAGCCTATCGCGCCTTGCTAGCCACCGATCAGGCGGCCGATGGCTGGCATGGCCTGGGCTTGATTGCCGGGGCGCGGGGGCAGTTCGATCAGGCCGCCGACGACTTTGCGCGCGCCGCCAAGCTGTCACCCATGGACGCGCGCATTCTGGGCGACCTGGGTTATGCGCGGCTGCGCGCCGGCGACCCGGCGGGCGCGCGCGTGCCCTTGGGGCAGGCGGCAGAGCTTGCGCCCGACAACGCCAAGGTGCTTGCCAATCTGGCGGTGCTGTTGCTGGTGGAAGGCGAGCCGGTGCGCGCGCAACGGCTGATGGACCAGGCCAAGCTTGGTGACGAGGCGCGTGGACAGGTGCTGCGCATGGCCTCGGACATCCGCGTGCAGCGGCCCCCGATGCCGGCATCCACGTCCACTTCTACGTCCACATCCGCATCGGTCGCCGTGCCCGTGGCGGCCGATGCGTCGACGACTCGCGTGTCCAGCGGCGGCGGCATTGTCCTGCCGGTGATGAGTCCGTTGATGGATGGCCTGGGCAATGGGCCCATCGTGCGCTAACCCGAATCAGGAACGATATCCATGTCCACGACCCGCTATTTCGCATCCCGCGCTTTGCCCTCGGCAGTGGCTTGCGCACCGGCACTTGCCTCGCCTGCTGCATCGCTTTTCGCATTGCCTTTCGCATTGCCTTCCGCGTTGAGCATCACGCTGACGGCAGCGCTGGCCGTGCTGGCGCCCATGTCGTCTTTGGCGCAGTCGAACGCGCCCTTGACCGGTGGCATGTCGGGCGGCGCAGCCGCCACTGCGCCCGCGCAGCCAGTGCCGCAAGCGCAGCTGCCCGCTCGGCCCGTGGTGCAGCAGGTGCAAAGCCCCATGCCGCAGCCGGGCACGGCGGCAACGACCCCGGCGACATCCACGACCCCAGGCGCCCAAAGCGCCCAAAGCGCCCAGGCAGCGCAGGCGGCCGCGCCCGAAGAAGCGTTTGGCGACGTCACCCGTGGGCTGCTTGCCGCGCAGGCCGATGGCCGCCGCGCAGGCAATGCCTTGCCCGTGCTGGGGCCCGTCTCTACGGCCGCGTGGAACCGCTATCTGGAGAGCTTCTCGCATCCCATCCCGGAATATTTCCAGAAGCGGGTCGAAACCAAAAACACCAACTGACCCGCGCCCACCCCGTTGCCAGCTGATGGCAACTTCAGGATTGCCCGATCATGCCTGCCCCAGTCCAACCCTTTTGTCGTGTGTCCCTGTCGCGCCAGCGCGGCAGCATGGCCGTCGCCGTGGTATTCGCGGTGTTGGTCGGCTTGGCGATGTTGGGCGTGGCGCAGTTGGGCTACGGCTACTACATGAAGCGCGAGATCCAGAAGGCAGCGGACCTGGCCGCCTTGACGGCCGTGCAGGTGCTGGGCATGGGCTCGGCCGCCGACTGCACCCGCGCCACGTCGGCCGGCAAGGCCTCGGCGCTGGCAAACGTGCCCAACATTTTCGACACCTTCACCGCGGCCGACATCACGGTGCAATGCAAGCTGTGGGATTCCACCCGAGCCGACGCCTCGGGCATGCACGTATTCGATCCGGCCAGCGGCCAGGCGCTGAATGCGGTGCGCCTGACCATCCGCAAGGAATTGGCCAGTTTGTTCGGCACCTTGGGCTTGAGCACCACCGTCTCGGTGAATGCGGTGGCGACCAATACTCAACCCGTTGCCGCCTTCATGGTCGGATCGCGCCTGTTGCGCTTGCAACGCGGCGGCCTGCTGTCGCAGCTGTTGTCGACGGTAGGCGCCACCCCCACGCAGCTGGACGTGCTGGACGCGGCCGGGTTGGCCAGCGTCAACATCACGCCGTCGGGCTTGCTCAAGGCGCTGGGCCTGCCGCTGTCGGTCGCCACGGGCGTGGGCACGCCGGCCGAGTTGGCCGCCGTCAATAACCTGACGCTGGGCCAATTGCTGCAAGCCACCCTTACCGTCGTCAACCAAAGCGGTACCGCGGGCGCCGATGTCGGCCTGGTCAGCAACGCCATCAACACGGTGCTGGCAGTGATGCCGCTGAACCTGCCGGTCAAGCTGTTCGGCAATGGCGGCGTGTTGAACCTGGCGGTGGTGGGCGGGGACGCGACCGGCGCGCTGTCGGCTAACGTCAACGCGCTGAACGTGCTGGAAACCGCGCTGGTGGTGGCCAACGGACAAAACCTGATCAACCTGGGGCTTAGCGTGCCGCTGCTTGGCGTGGACGCGCGCGTGCGCGTAGTCGAACCGCCCACGCTGGCTGTTGGCGGTATCGGCACGCAGGCCACCAGCGCGGGCATCCGCGTCTACCTGCGCGTCAGCACCAGCAATATTCCGCTGGTGGGGCCGTTGCTGGCGAACACGTTGGGTACCAAGGTCGATCTGCCCATCATCATCGATGTGGCGCAGTCCACCGGCACGCTGACCAACCTGTGCCAGGCGCCGCTGACCCAGCATCAGGCCACCATTGCCGTGACCTCGTCGTTGGCGAATATCTGCCTGGGGCGCTTTCCCGGCATGACGTCCAGCACCGACCAGACCGCCGCCAACTTCGTGTCACTGACCAACAGCTGCCAGCCCGGCGCGTTTGCGGCCATCCAACGCCATCAGGTGTTGAACGTGCTGGGCATTCTGCCGTTGACCGCCAAGGTGACCTTGCCCGTGTTCAATTCCACCGCGCCGGTGTCGGTAACGTTGACTGAGCCTCCGGGCACACCGTCCACACAGACCGTCACCGCCACGTCCGTGAACCTGGGTGCGCTGGCCTCGAACCTGTCCGACGCCGTCGTCGGCGGCATTTTGGGCGATCTGTACAGCACGGGAACCCCCCTGTCCGCCGCGGACCGCACGGCGCTGGCCACCAGCCTGGTGGGCGGGGGCGGCAGCAGCGCGGGCAAGTCGATCACGCAGGTCTACAACGACATGCAGTGGTCCACGACCGCGCTTAACCAGCTAAGCACCAGGCTGACCACGGGCGGCCTGACGGGCGTGCTGGGCGGCACGCTGCAACTGGTCGGCAACATCCTGACGTCCCTGCTGGTGGCGCCCCTGAATGACGTGGTGTGCGCGCTGGGGCTTACCCCCAGCGCCATCCGCACTTGCCGGATCAATTCGGTGGCCGCGCAGGCGCTCAGTGGAAGCTCGCAGGTGGGCGGGGTGCTGTCCATCGTGGTGAACCTCTTGCAGCCGGTGCTGGCACCCCTGTCCGCCGCGCTGCAACAGTTGCTGGACCTGCTGGGTATCAGCGTGGGCCAGACCGATGTGTCGCTGCTGTCCGTGGATTGCGGGCAGCCCCGCCTGGTGTACTGATGAAGATGACTTTGATCACCGTTCAATCCTTGCCGCCATGGTTGCTGCCATGACTCAGAAATTCGCCCGTGACGAGTTCGATCTGTACGTCTGGGAAGGCACGTCCGACATCGCCAGCCGCGCCGAGCGCTGCCTGGCCGGCATGGACGTGACGCTGGTGCGCGCGGACGTGGGCACCGCATTCCCGCCGCCGCGCGACCCAGGCCGCCCGGCCGTCGCCCTGGTGTCGGTGTCGGTCATGGGGGACAACCGGTTCAGCGGCTACGACTGGTTGTCGGCGCAGGCCATGCCGGTGATCTGGGTGTCCGCCGAAACGCGTGGCCGCGATCCTCGCTACTACCCGCCCGAATATTCCTACACCTTGCCGCTGTCGTTCACCACGGCTGACCTGCGCAAGCTGCTGTATGAATTGCTGGGCACGCTGGAGCAGTTCAGCCGGTCCGCGCCCAAGCGCGAGCAACCCCTGATTGCGGTGTCCGAACCCATGCGCGCGCTGCTGGCCGAAGCCGAGATGTTTGCCGATTGCCGCAGCAATGCGCTGATCCACGGCGAAACCGGCGTCGGCAAAGAGCGCATCGCGCGCTTGCTGCACGACCGCGCGGCCTGGTCCGATGGCCCCTTCGTGGCGGTCAACTGCGGCGCCATCCCGGAAGGCCTGTTCGAGGCGCATTTCTTCGGACATGCCAAGGGCGCGTTCACCGGCGCCGTGGGCGCGCACAAGGGCTATTTCGAACAAGCCAACGGCGGCACGCTGTTCCTGGATGAAATTGGCGACCTGCCGCTATACCAACAGGTGAAACTGCTGCGCGTGCTGGAGCAAAGCGCAGTGACCCGGCTGGGTTCCACCGTGGAAATTCCGGTGGATTTCCGCCTGGTCGCGGCAACCAACAAAGACCTGCGCGTGCTGGTGGGGCAGGACGAATTCCGGGCCGACCTCTATTACCGGCTGGCGGTGATCGAACTGCGCATTCCGAATCTTGAGCAGCGGGGCGGCGATGAAAAGATCGCCATCTTCCGCGCGTTGCTGGCTCGCCTGGGCTGCGACGGCGAGCCCCCGGAATGGCTGCTGGACCGCGTGGCGCGCACGCGCTACGCCGGCAACGTGCGCGAACTGTCCAACGTGGCCGAGCGCGTGGCCATCATGCGCCGGCAATTCGGCACCTGGGACGAATCGCGCATCGCGCGCATCTTCGATCAGATCGGGGAACCCCTGCGCGCCGCCAGCACGCTGTGCGAGCCACCGGTATTCACCGACGCCGAGCGGGCCGAACGCGCCCGCATCCTGGCGGCGCTGGACGTTAACGGCTGGCGCCGGCAAGACACCGCGAACACGCTGGGCATCAGCCGCAAAGTGCTGTGGGAAAAGATGCGCAAGCTGCATCTGGGCGGCGGGCAGGGCGAAACGGCGGAGGGCGTCGTGGAGGCCTCCTGATCCTGCAATTGGGGAAGCCCCCTAGGGGGCGACAGATCGTTCGCGGCCTATGTAAGCAGATCAACCGTGAGCGAAATAAATTGCTATAGTTCCGCAACGATTTTTTTGGGGAAGGCATGAACGTCCAATTTATCCGTGCCGCCACACGCATGGCGCTGTTAGGCACGGCGTTGTCCGGCCTGGCGGCGTGCGCCAGCGCTCAATCCGAAGCGCCACGGCCCACGGTTAAGCAGGTCGAAGATACCAAGGCGGCTGACGCCCCGGTAACCCCGCCCGTGACCCCGCCCGCAGCGCCCGCCCGGCCTGCGTCCACCGTGGCCGAACTGCAAGGCCTGATCCAGGCGCGCCAGGTGTCCGAGCTGCGCACGGCCTACAACGGCACGTATGGCGCCAGCCTGTTGTTCAAGCCCGACGACCTGACCTATTACGTGGCGCTGTTTCAACAGAAGGATTTTTGGCGCGTGCTGAAGACGGTGTCTGAAAAGCAGGCCGAATCCACCTACCGCGCGTTCGCCGCGCAATCGGCGGACCTGGCTGAAGTGGACATCAAGCGCATCAAGCTGCAAGCCGAATATGCGCATGCCGAAAAGCTGCTGGCCAGCCGTAGCGAGCAACTGAGCACGCTGCAAGCCGACCGCACGCTGCGCATGCAGCAGGAACAGCAAGTGGCCGCGCGCCAGGAACAGTCGCGCCAGGAAGCCACGGCGCTGGCCGACCAGCAAAAGGACGTACGCCAGCAACTGCGTGATTTGCAGCGCCAGATCGATGCGCTTCAGGCCCAGCAAGCCCAGATCGACGGCGGCACGGGCGCCAAGCGCGGCAAGTAATCGCGCGCTATTGCCAAGACGGGCCTGCGGGCCCGTTTTTCTTGGCCAGGCGGTAATGACCCCGCGCATTTCAGGGGATAGTGGGGTGGCTGGCCGGATACTTGTATTCTTGCCGCAGACCCCCATATGGCAACCATGGCTCTTAAAGTTTTTGACCTCCAGTGCGAACACAGCCACGTATTCGAAGGCTGGTTCGGCTCGCACGAAGACTACGACGCGCAACAGGCGCGTGGCCTGGTTACGTGCCCCGTTTGCGGGTCGGCCAGCATCACCAAGCGTTTGTCGGCGCCGCGCCTGAACGTGTCGCATCTGCACGCGCCGACCAGCCTGCCCGCCGTGCCCGCGGGCGCCTCGGACGCCGAGAAAATGGCCGCGGTGCAGGCCATCGTGATGAAACAGGTGCGCGCGTTGCTGCGCAACACTGAAAACGTCGGTCCGCGCTTCGCCGAAGAGGCGCGCCGCATCCACGAGGGCGACGCCGACGAGCGCCCGATACGCGGCACGGCCACGCCCGAAGAACGCGCCGCGCTGGTCGAAGACGGCATCGAAGTCATGGCCGTGCCGGACTTTCTGGACGACGAGCGCCTGCAATAACGCTTGCGGTGGTCAACAAAAAAAGCCAGGCCCGCGAATTGCGGGCCTGGCTTTTTCGTACCTGCTACCGGATCAGATTACTGAACGCGGCTGCGGTATTCGTTCGTGCGGGTGTCGATTTCGATCTTGTCGCCGATGGCGCAGAACAGCGGCACGTTCAGTTCGTAGCCGGTGTTGATCTTGGCCGGCTTGGTGACCTTGCCCGAGGTATCGCCACGCACGGCGGGTTCGGTGTAGGTGATTTCGCGAACGATCGTGGTGGGCAGTTCAACCGAGATGGCGCGGCCGTCGTAGAAGACCACTTCCACGGGCATCGCTTCTTCCAGGTAGTTCAGGGCGTCGCCCATGCTTTCCGCTTCGATTTCGTACTGGTTGTACTCTTCGTCCATGAAGACGTACATCGGGTCGCCGAAGTAGGAGTACGTGCACTCCTTGCGATCCAGTTGCACCACTTCGAACTTTTCGTCGGCCTTGTAGACCGATTCGCTGGCCGAGGCGGTCAGCAGGTTCTTGAACTTCAGCTTCACAACAGCAGCGTTACGGCCAGACTTGTTGTATTCGGCTTTTTGGACCACGAGGGGATCCTTGCCGACCATGACCACGTTGCCGACTCGCAATTCCTGAGCGGTTTTCATCGATAAAACTCCGGGGGGTAGGTGCACTCGCCGTGCTTGCAAAAAGCCGCATGGCTTGCGGCTTCCTGCACACCCCGGGAGGCGTCATAGTTGAGGCCCGACAAATCCAGGGCGACTCAGAAAACTCTCTATTCTAACGTTTCTTAGCCAAGTCTGCGCAAAAGTCGGCCAGATTTTCGGCCAGATCCGGCAGCGCGGCCTGGCTTGCATCCCAGGTTCGGGCGGCGTCCTGCCATGCCGCCCACGCGTCCGGCACCAGCGCCGCCGTCATGGCGGCCCGAGTTTCCCCAGTCTCTGGCTGGTTCCAGGCTCGGATCAAGGCTTGCGCGGTATCCGGGGCCGGATAGCGGGCCAGCCAGGCTTCCAGCTTTTCCAGATGCACGTTCTGGTCCTGGGGATAGATTTGCCACACCAGGGGGCGCGCGGCCCAGGCGGCACGGATGAACGAGTCTTCGCCGCGCACGAAATTCATGTCCGACAGCCACAGCACGCGGTCAAAGTCGGGCTGGGCCACGAAGGGCAGGCGCGCCAGCAAAGGGGCGCCGGGCGCTTGGCAGGCGGCCTCAAGGCCGGGGGCAACGCCCTCGGGCGCCAGCAGCACGCATGGCCGGGAGTCGGCCGCCAGGGCGCGGACCAGATCGCCCGCGGGCGCCGTGGGATAACAGAACAGCGATACCGTACGCGCGCCGTCCTGGCGGTGCGCGAGCACGGCGTCCGACACGCCCAGCGACCGTAAAAACCCGTTTTGCTGGTCGATAGACGATTGCAGCGCGTCACGTTCGGCGCTTAAACCCGGTTCGCGCAACAGGCCGCCCGTGGCCGCGGTGAACCCGGGAAAGAAAAAGTGTTTGACCAGCCCGTCCGGCCGCTGCGAGGGCAGGCCGTGGCAGCTTTCCACCCAGGCTTCGGCGCTCAGATATTCCAGGTTGATCCAGGCGGGATGCACCCGTTGCATGCTATGCAGAAACGCCTCGGGCGGGTCGCAGGCAAAGGCTTCGATGACCACATCCCGAGCGGTCAGGGTGGGATCGGGCGTGTCGGACCAGTGGACGATGTCCACGCCGGCCAGCGCTTGGCGCGGGGCGTCGGGCGCGATGCCCGGCTGAATGCGGGCAAAGCTGGCCAGGTCGTCTACCCACAGGCGCACGTCCCAGCCGCAGCCGCCAGCCAGCCGGCGCGCCAGCCGCCAGCAGACGCCGATGTCGCCATAGTTATCGACGACTCGGCAAAAGATGTCTGCTTGCATGGCGGCCTGGTGAAACTAGTGGAACTTTGCCGGCGCGGCTTCGGCGTCCTCGGGCAGTTCGGCGTGCACCAGTTCGCCCAAGGGGTTGGGGAAGTAGGGCGCGCCGCAGTCTTCGCAGTATTCCGCCGGCAGCACGCCGGGGATGCGGCGAAGTTCCGTCACGCCGTATTCCTTGAGCAGGGCGGCGATTTCGTCGACCACGTCGGGTTGGCCTTCGTCGGACGGCAGCTCTTCCTCTCGGCCATACAAAGGCCACACGCAGCCGTAGTAGACGTCGTTGCTGCTGCGCGCCGTGAAGCTGATGCGGTATTCGTCGATGCGGTTTTCGCCACAGCCGGCCACGACCGCGCGCAATTGCGAGGCTTCCAGGTTGACCGCGCCTTCCAGCCAACTGACGGCCGCGCGCAAGGACAAGGGGCGCACGCGGCGGTCGGCCTCGCGGTTGCTGACGTAGTAGGCGTCGGGCAGCAGGGCTTCGAAGCCGCAGCCGGGCATCAGGGCGGCCAGCGTGGGTTGCGCCTGGGCGGCCCATTGTTGCTGGCACGCATCGCGCGTGGCATCGGCGTCGCCCAGGCTTTCCTGCCAACGGAAGATCGGTGCGTTTTCAGGCACCGCCACCGCGCCGATGATGTAGCGCGTGTCGGCCAGCATGTTGGCGGTTTCGATCTCGGTGTTCAGCGCGGGCTTGGTGGTTTCCGCGCCCAGGGCTTGCGAGCCCAGGCGTTGCAGCCACTGCCAGGTTTCGCCGAACGTGCGCGGCATCTGGTCCACGCTGACCAGCACCGGCATCAGCGCGGTGCGCGCCTGGCTGGACAGCACGTGGCCGTGCAACTGCGCCAGCAGCGCCTGCTGGGCGCTGGCGGAAACGGGGCCGGTGGGGATGGCGTAGCGCGTCCAGGCGACGATTGGTGCAACGATCAGCAATACGTCGTACACCACGCCGTTTTTCTCGATCTTCATCGACTCGGACAGCGTTTCGGCCTGTTCGATCAAGACTTCGTAGGCGCCGATGTCGCTTTGCGCCAGGTGGTCCAGGGCCGCTTCCAGCGGGGCGTCCTGCCCAGCCTTGAGCAGCTTGGGAATCGCTTCGCCAAGCTGGTTCTCCCAAAACACGTCTTCAACGCGGCTGCCCGAGCGGTTAAGCGATTGGGCCAGCGCCACCAAACGGGTGGCGTCGCGGGTCATGCGGGGAGCGGATTGGCTGCGGGTTCGGGCCATAACTTCGAGGGACGTCCAGTAAGTGTGTAACGACGTAGTTTACCGCTCGCCGCCCATCGCGGCGTTGTCGCATTGGTTTCCGACTTCAGAGCCCCGCACAGCGCTGCCTGCGGGCGCATTGCCGGCATTGATGCCGTATCGGCAACAGAGCATCCCCCTGACGGGGGTTTATTGCTGATTGGGAATATTCGACAATTCCTCATCGAATTTGTCTACAGGAGGCTGCGCCATGCGTTGGCCTACGCTTTTTATTTCCCACGGCTCGCCAATGCTGGCCGTTGAACCCGGGCGCACCGGCCCCGTGCTGACGGCATGGAGCCAGGCGCAAGGCCGCAAGCCGCGCGGCATCCTGGTCGTGTCGCCGCACTGGATGGGCGAAGGGCTGGCACTGTCCACGCGCGACCGGCAAGTGGCGTGGCACGACTTTGGCGGTTTTCCGCCCGAGCTGTATGCGCTGCAATACGCGGCCCCCGGCTCGCCCGAACTGGCCGACCGTGTCCAGGCGGTGCTGGCCGAATCGGGTATCGCCGCCGATCGCGACCCGCGCCGCCCGCTGGACCATGGCGCGTGGGTGCCGCTGCGCTACCTGTACCCCGACGTTGATGTGCCGGTGGTGCAGCTGTCGCTGGACATGGGGCGCGACGCGGCCGGCCAACTGGCTTTGGGCCGCGCGCTGGCGCCGCTGCGTGATGAAGGCATTCTGATCATCGGGTCGGGTTCGCTGACGCACAATCTGCGCGATGTCCGCATGCCGCAAAGCGCGCCGCCCGTGTCGTACGTGCCAGGATTTCAGGCGTGGTACGCGCGTAACCTGGCCGAACACAACGTGCCGGCGCTGCTGGACTGGCAGGCGCAGGCGCCCGGCGCATTGCAGGCGCATCCGCACGACGATCATTTGATGCCGTTGTACGTAGCGCTGGGAGCGGGCGGCGACGATGCCCGCGCCACCCGCTTGAACGACGAAATTTCGTATGGGGCGTTGGCGATGGACGCGTATCAGTTCGACGATTGATGCTGCACGGCAGGGCAGAGGCGCGGATCTATCGCCCCGGCCCAGACCATAAAAAAGCCCCGGAACCGTCAAGGTTCCGGGGCTTTTGCATCGCGCCCCGACTGGGGGGCGCGTCGCGCGTCAGGCAGCCAGCAGCTGGCGCAGCACGAAAGGCAGGATGCCGCCGTGCTGGTAGTAATCGACTTCAATCGGCGTGTCGATGCGCAGCAGCACCGTCACGTCCTGCTTCGAACCGTCCTTGCGGGTGATCGTCAGCGTCACGTCCTGCATCGGCTTGATGCCGTTTTCCAGGCCCGAGATGTCGTACGTTTCTTCGCCGGTGATGCCCAGCGACTGCACGCTGTCCGTGCCCTTGAATTGCAGCGGCAGCACGCCCATGCCCACCAGGTTGCTGCGGTGGATACGTTCAAAGCTGCGCGTGATCACGGCCTTGACGCCCAGCAGTTGCGTGCCCTTGGCCGCCCAGTCGCGCGACGAACCCGTGCCGTATTCCTCGCCGCCGAATACGACGGTGGGGGTGCCCTGGGCCACGTACTTCATGGCCGCGTCGTAGATGGACATCTGTTCGCCCGTGGGTTGGAACAGGGTCTCGCCGCCTTCGAAGCGGCTGCCATCGGGCAACGACGGAATCATCAGGTTCTTGATGCGCACGTTGGCAAAGGTGCCGCGCATCATGATCTCGTGGTTGCCGCGACGCGAGCCATAGCTGTTGAAATCGGCCTTCATCACGCCGTTTTCCTTCAGCCACTTGCCGGCTGGCGACGTTTCCTTGATGGAGCCGGCGGGCGAGATGTGGTCGGTGGTCACGGAATCACCGAACACGCCCAACGCGCGCGCGCCCTTGACGGTGGGCATCGGGGCCGGCGTCATGTCGAAGCCTTCGAAGAAGGGCGGTTCGGCGATGTAGGTGGAGTCGGGCCAGTTGTAGGTATCGCCGGCCACGCCCTTGATGTTCTCCCACAGCTTGCCCGGGTTGCTCTTGACCTGGCCGTAGTTGGCCTCGAACACCTTCGGGTCCAACGCGTGCTTCAACAGCGCCTCGACTTCCTCGGACGTGGGCCAGATGTCGCCCAGCCAGACGTCGCCGTTCTTGCCACGGCCCACCGGTTCGGTCATCAGATCGCGCGTGACGGTGCCGGCCAGCGCGTACGCCACGACCAGCGGGGGCGAGGCCAGGAAGTTGGCCTTGATGTTCGGGTGGATGCGCGCTTCAAAGTTGCGGTTGCCCGACAGCACCGCCGAGCACACCAGGTCGTTGCCGATGATGGCTTCGTTCAGGTCGGGCGTCAGGTCGCCCGCGTTGCCGATGCACGTGGTGCAGCCGTAGGCGGCCACGTCAAAGCCCAGCTTTTCCAGGTAGGGCAACAGGCCCGTCTTGGTCAGGTAGTCGGTGACCACGCGGGATCCGGGGGCCAGCGACGTCTTGATGTGCTTGGGCACCTTCAGGCCGGCTTCCACTGCCTTCTTGGCCAGCAGGCCGGCGGCCAGCAGCACGTTCGGGTTCGACGTGTTGGTGCACGACGTGATGGCGGCAATCAGGATGTCGCCGTTCTTGATCTTGGTGCCGGCGCTGGTGGTGAACGTCTGGTTCAGCTTTTCGGCCGGCTGGTTGAAGCCGTTTTCGGCAACCGGCTTGGAGAACAGATCAATGAAGGTGTTCTTGACGTTGCCGATTTCGATGCGGTCTTGCGGGCGCTTCGGGCCGGCCAGCGACGGCGCGACGGTGGACAGGTCCAGCGTCAAGAGCTTGGTGAAGTTGATGTCCTGGGCGGCGGGGATGCCGAACATCTTCTGCGCCTTGAAGTAGGCCTCGAAGGCGGCGATTTCGTCTTCGGTGCGGCCCGTGCCACGGAAATAATCGATGGTGCGTTCGTCGACCGGGAAAAAGCCCATGGTTGCGCCGTATTCCGGCGCCATGTTGCCGATGGTGGCGCGTTCGGCCACGGTCAGGCTGGCGGTGCCTTCGCCGCAGAATTCAACGAACTTGCCCACCACTTTTTCACGGCGCAGCATTTCGGTGATGGTCAGCACCAGGTCGGTGGCGGTCACGCCGCCGCGCAATTGGCCCTTGAGTTCAACGCCGACCACGTCGGGCGTCAGGAAGTACACGGGCTGGCCCAGCATGCCGGCTTCGGCTTCGATGCCGCCCACGCCCCAGCCCACCACGCCAATGCCGTTGATCATCGTGGTGTGGCTATCCGTGCCCACCAGCGAATCGGGGTAATAGACATTGTTTTTCTTGTCCTGGTGCACGCCGCGCGCCAGGTATTCCAAGTTGACCTGGTGAACGATGCCAAAGCCCGGGGGCACAACACCGAACGTGTCGAACGCCTGCATGCCCCACTTCATGAACTGGTAGCGCTCTTGGTTGCGCTTGAATTCCAGCTTCATGTTCAGGTCCAGCGCGTCCTTGGTGCCGAAGTAGTCGATCATGACCGAGTGGTCGACCACCAGGTCGACCGGTACCAGCGGTTCGATGCTCTTGGGGCTCTTGCCCATCTTGTCGGCCACGGAGCGCATGGCGGCGATATCGGCCAGCAGCGGCACGCCGGTGAAGTCCTGCAACACCACGCGGGCAACCACGAACGGGATTTCATCTTCACGGCGGGCGTTGGCCTGCCAGTTGGCAAGCTGTTTGACGTGTTCTTCGGTGACCTTCTTGCCGTCACAGTTGCGCAGCACGGATTCCAAAACGATGCGGATCGATACCGGGAGCCGCTGCACATCGATGCCAAGCGACTTGCCCAGCGCCGGCAGCGAATAGTACTGACAGGATTTATTGCCGATCTTGAAGTTCTTGAGGGTGTCTAGAGTGTTGTGCGGCATGATGGACTCCGTGGTTTTGCCCGGCTTTTTTTACCCAAGCGCAGGCGGCATTTTCTGGCGTTTTTGCGCGTTTGTCATTGTAGGGGACACAAGCCCGCGCCCGACCGTATGTCTTATATCTTATATAAGACTTGGGCGGCACGTCAAAGTTCCGACCCGTCCGCACAAGACATATGGCTTTGCAAAACCCCTACTTTGGCGGACATGGCCCAAGCCCGCAAGACCCCATGGTTGTAGCAGGGCTTTCCTACAGCGGGGTTGCGCTGACATCGTGCTGACTATGCACGGCGTCGCCGTGCCGTCGCCATCGGCGCTCCCGGCCCGGACGCGCCCTGCCATCAGGCCAGAAAGCCGCGCAGCAAAGGCTCCAGTTCGCGCTTCAAGAAGTCCACCAACGCCCGCTGCGCGGTCGACGGGTAGGGCGTGGGCGACGTCAGGATGTACAGCTTGTCGCCCGGGCCTTGGGCCCGGTAGGCCGGCAACACCTCGCGCAGCCGGTTTGCTTCCAGGTCGGGTTGGACGATGTAGGCGGGCAGCAGGGCGACGCCCGCGCCATCGCGCGCGGCCTGGGCCAAAAAAGGGAAATATTCGGATTGCAGCCGTGGCGCCAGCTGGATCTCGTGCGTCTGGCCCCGGCGGCTCGTCAAGCGCAGCGTCGCTCGCGGCTTGGTTCCGGGCGGGCACAGGAAGTCCAGCCGGCTCAGGTCACGCGGGTGGGATGGCGCGCCCACGCGCTGCAAATACCCGGGCGCGGCGCACAGGTGCCATTTCACGTCGCCCAATTCGCGCGCGACATAGTCTTGCGGCGGCTGCGAGATCACCCGCAGCGCCACATCTATCTCGGACGAAATCAGGTCGCCGACACGGTTCGAGAACAGCACACGCAGGGTCAGACCGGGATGCTCCAGCGCGAAACGCACCAGCAGCGGGCGCAGGGCGTCCAGCTCGCCAAGCCCGGTCGGCAGCGACAGGCGGACATGGCCGGTGGGTTCGGCGCCCAGCTTCTGAAGCGCATGCCGCGCTGCTTCGACCTCGCGGGCCATCCGCGCGCCATGCTCGTACAGCACCGTGCCTTGCTGCGTCAGTTCCAGCCGGCGCGTGGTGCGCCGGATCAGTTGCGCGCCAAACGTGCGTTCCAGCTTTTGCAGATTGCGGCTGACATGGGAACGCGTCACTCCCTGGCGCAGGGCGGCTTCGCTCAGCGTGCCCGCTTCCACGATGGTCACAAACAGCTGGATCAGGTTCAGGTCTAGCGCGGGTAGGGCGGACATGGGGGGGAGGGGGGGCTATTGTTGCCTTGGAGGAAACAGAGTTTACCCAGACTGAAGGATTGTCGCGGTATCTGCGCGTTGATAATCTGGTCGCCATTGCGTATTGCAGTCACAACAAGGAGACAAACCATGGCCCAAAGCATGTATCGCAGCGACCTCTTCCGTGGGCGGCGCATCCTTATCACGGGCGGCGGCACGGGCTTGGGGCTGGCCATGGCCGAACGGCTGGCCGCCCTGGGCGCGACAGTGCATGTGTGCGGGCGCCGCCTGTCCGTGGTGGAAGAAGCGGCAGCCGGGCTGCAAGCCCGGTGCGGCGCGCAAGCCTACGCGCACGCTGTCGATATCCGCGACGCCGACGCGGTCGACGCCATGGTGCAAGGCATATGGGACACGCACGGCGGCCTGGACGGACTGATCAACAACGCGGCGGGCAACTTCATCAGCCCGACCGAAAAGCTCTCGGCGCGGGGATTCAACGCCATCGCCGACACGGTTTTTCACGGCACCTTCTACATGACGCAAGCCGTGGGCAAGCGCTGGATCGCTTCGGGCATGCCGGGCGCGGTGCTGTCGATTGTGGTGACCTGGGTATGGACGGGGTCGCCGTTTGTCGTGCCGTCGGCCATGTCCAAAGCCGGCATCGACGCCATGACCAAATCCCTGGCGGTGGAATGGGGCCGCCACGGCATCCGCTTGAATGCGATTGCGCCGGGCGTGATCCCGACCGAGGGCGCGACCGCGCGGCTGCGTCCCAACGGCGACGGTCAGGATGCGCTGACTCAGCAGAACCCCATGCGGCGCCTGGGCACGGGGCATGACATTGGCGAACTCGCGGCCTTTCTGCTCGCTCCGGACAACGACTGGGTCAATGGGCAGACCATTGCGCTGGACGGAGGCGACTATCTGGCCAACGGCGCGTATTTCAAGCAGTACTTCGATTGGTCCGACGAGGACTGGGCCGCAGCCCGCGCCGCCATCGAAGCCCGCACCGCGCAGGACAAGGCCCAACGCGCCGGGAAGCCGGCATGAGCGGCCACATCATCGCCGGCAATGTCAGTCTGACGCGTGATGTGCTGGTCGGCCGAGGCGAGCAGGTGGCGGCCGGCCTCGCCGCGAAGGGCGTGCGCGAAGGCGATGTCATCGCGGTGCTGCTGCGCAACGGCATGGCGTATCTGGAAATCATCCAGGCCTGCAAACGCCTGGGCTGTTATTACTGCCCCATCAATTGGCATTACACCGCCGACGAGGTCGCCTTCCTGGTAAGCGACAGCGGCGCCAGACTGCTGATCGCGGACGACGACCTGTGGCGACAGGCGCAAGGCGCGCTGCCCGCCGGCCTGCCCGTGTTGCGTGTGAGCGGGCCAACAGCGGGGGCGGGTGGGTCCGTCGCGGAAACCAGCGTCGACTTCGCCGACTACGACGCCTGGCGTGATGCGCAGCCGCGTTACGACGGCCCCTTGGTGGCGCCGCGTGGGCACATGGCCTACACGTCGGGTACCACAGGCCGGCCCAAGGGCGTAGTGCGCCAGCCATTTCCGATGGACCGTCTTGCCGACCATCTGGCTGCCGTCGAATCCGTGGTGGAACAGGCGTATGGCTTGCGTCCGGGCTGCCGCGCGTTATTGCCCGCGCCCATCTATCACAGCGCGCCCAGCGTGTTCGCGCAGGTCGCCTTGCGGGTGTGCGACACGCTGGTGCTGATGCCGCGGTTCGATCCGGTCGACGTGCTGCGCCTGATCCAGCAGCATCGCATCGACACCGTGTATCTCGTGCCGATCATGTACGTGCGCCTGCTGAAGCTGGACGCGCAGACGCGGGGTTCTTTTGACTTGTCGTCGTTGCGCTTCGTGGCCTCGACCGGGGCGCCGTGTGCGCCGGATCTGAAGCGCGCCATGATCGACTGGCTTGGTCCCGTTGTCCATGAAACCTACGCGTCCAGCGAAGCCGGCATGGTGACCGTGATCGACTCGCACGAAGCGATGGCGCGGCCCGGCAGCGCAGGACGCCCCATCGGCGCGGCGCAGGTACGCATCTATGCCGACGATGGCAGCCAGTGCGCTCCGGGGCAAATTGGCCATATCCATGTCCGCCAGCCCGCCTATGCCGACTTCACGTACCGCAACCACCCCGAGGCGCGACAGGCGATTGAACGCGATGGGCTGATCGGCCTGGGTGACCTGGGCTATGTAGACGCGGACGGCTATCTGTTCGTCTGCGACCGCGAGTCGGACATGGTGATATCGGGCGGGGTGAACATCTACCCCGCCGAAATTGAACACCACCTGACGCAATATCCCGGCGTGGCCGACTGCGCCGTGTTCGGCGTGCCCGACGCGGAATTTGGCGAGCGCCTGCTGGGCTTGATCCAGCCCGCGCCAAATGCCGATGTCGACGTGCAGGACGTGATGCGTTGGTTGGACAGCCGCATCGCCCGCTACAAAGTGCCGCGCGAGCTGCTGTTGCGCCCCGCGCTGCCGCGCGACGACAACGGCAAGATCGCCAAGCGCCGCCTGCGCGCCGAGTTCTGGGAAGGCCACGCACGCCGGGTCTAGGCGCGGGCACATCGATTTACCCCCGCGTGCGTACGTGCGCGGGGCTCGTACCAAGATAAGAGTCGCCAAAGACTCGGGAGACAAGCATGTTGAAGATCAACCGTTGGGTGGGCCGCGTCGCGGCCGCAGTGCTGCTGTGCAGCGGTGCCGTGTCGACGTCCGCGCCGGTGTGGGCGGCGACGTTTCCGGACAGGCCGCTAAAGCTGGTGGTGCCGTACACGCCGGGCGGCGCGGCCGACCAGTTGTCTCGCACGTTGGCCGAACGCCTGTCTCGCGAGTTGGCGCAACCGGTCGTTGTTGAAAACAAGCCGGGCGCAAACACCATGATTGCCGCTACTCAGGTAGCCCGCGCGCAGGCGGACGGCTACACCTTGCTGTTGGCCAGCAATGCCAGCATGGTGCTGAACCCGGCGCTTTATCGCAAAATTTCCTACAACGCCGAGCGCGATTTTCGCGTGTTGTCGGTAGTGGCCGAACTGCCGCTGGTGGTGGTCGCCAATAACCAGGTGCCGGCCACCACGCTGGCTCAGTTCGTGGGCTACTCCCAGGCGCATCCCGGCAAGCTGAACTATGCGTCCGTCGGCATCGGCAACCCGCTGCAACTGGCCACCGAACTGCTGAAGTCGCGCACGGGCATGGACGTGGCGCACATTCCCTACAACGGCAGTGCGCCCGCTTTGAGCTCGCTGATGGCCAACGACACGCAACTGATGGTGGACGTAATCAGCACGTCTTTGCCGCTGGTGAAAGAGGGAAAAATCAAGGCTTTGGCGGTGACGACGGCCGAGCGCCTGCCCGTGCTGCCGGACGTGCCGACGGTTGCCGAAAGCGGCTTCCCGGGTTTTCGCGCGGCGACCTGGTTCGGCGTGGCGGTGCCGGCGGGCACGCCGCCGCAAGAGACGACCGTGTTGCAGCAGGCCGTCAATAACGTGCTGCGGCAAGCGGAATTTCGTGAACGATTCCAGACCCTGGGCTTGGTAATCCAGGCGCCGCGCGATCAAGCCGAGACCGACGGCTATGTGCGCGATGACCGCCAGCGTTGGGGCGAAGTCATCCGGGCCAACAACATCAAGCTGGATTGATACGGCCCAGCTCAACCCCCAAGGGCGGCGCGGCCGGCCGCGCGGCGGGTTCGCGCTGCCCAGGGGCCGCGCGGCTCACGCCAGCAAGGCCGGCAGTTCAGCCGCTGCGATTTCCAGAAAGCGGCGCAAGGCCAGGGGCTCGCCACGGCGGGCTGGCATGATTGCGTAGATGCGCGAGGGCGCGGCCTGCCAGCCGGGCAGGATGGCGATCAGTTCGCCCCTGGCCAGCATGTTGGCGCACAGGTAGTGCGGCAGCAGGCCCACGCCCAGGCCCGCGCGCACCATGGACCGCAGCGTGGCCATGTTGCTGCTCAGGCATTTCGGCTGGAATTCCAGTGATTCTGTTTCGCCCGCCGGGCCGGTAAAGCGCCAGATCTGGCGACTGTCCTGCGTGGCGTGCGCCAGCAGCGGCAGCGCGGCCAGATCGCGTGGATGACGCGGGCGCGCCTGCGCCAGTGCCGGGGCGCCCACCAGGGTCAGCGGCACCAGCGCCAGCTCGCGACCGATCAGCCGGGAATCCGTCAGCGGGGTGCCCATTGCGCGAAACGCCAGGTCGTAGCCTTCGCCCACCAGGTCGATGATTTCGTCGCGCGTGTCCAGCAACACGCGCACGCCGGGATGCGCGATGCAAAAACGGGCCACCATTTCGCCCAGCAACGTTACCGCCAGCGGCGACGGCGCGGTGATACGCAACAAGCCGCTGGGTGTGTCGCCCATGGAGGCCGCCAGCTCAAACGCGGTGCGGGCCTCGCGCGCCACGGCTTGGGCGTGCACGTAGATCTGCTCGCCCATCGGGGTCAACGACACCCGCCGGGTATTGCGCTGAAGCAGGCGCACGCCCAGCCGCGCTTCCAGTTCGGCCACGCGCCGGCTCAGCTTGGAACGTTGCATATTCAACACACGCGCCGCTGCCGAAAATCCGCCTTTGGCGACGACTTCGCTAAAGAGCAGCAGGTCGTCCAGGTGATGAATGTGGGGGTACATAGAGGGGCAAGGCGCAAAAGAGGAGGCGGGCGCGGATTGTCCTGTACGGCATGACAAATATTCCTGAAATTGGCCTCTACTGTCCGCCAGGTGGAACGCATAAGCTCTGCGTCAGTCGGCGCCACCCCCTTTCACATTGGCGCGACCCACTCCAGGCAGCGCCTTTTTGACCATTCATCTTAGTAACGTCGCGGCGAGCCAGCCCGAATCGGCCGGCGATTGCTGCATCACGCGCACGTTTCGCCACACCGACTTTTCCCGTGGCTCATCCCCCGTCATCAGGGTCGACCATTTCGACATGACGGCCTCGGCCGCGCCGGCCCCGTGGCCGCCCGAGCCGCGTCCCGGCTGCTACGTCGCCACCTTGCTGCTGGAAGATACGCGGGGCAGCCTGCTCAGCCCCGGTGCCGACGGCGATGACCGGGACGTGCAGGCGGGCGACCTGCATTGGGCGCGGGCGGACGCCGGCGCTACCCGGGTGCGCCAGCCGGCTAACGGCGCGCGGCCCAGTGGTTGGCGGCTGAACGGCTTGCGTATTGTCGTGGGTCCGCTGGACGCGGCGGATGCGGGCAGCCCCGCGCCCGCGCTGATCCGGGGCTGGGAGATGCCGGTGATTCAGACTGACGCCGGCCGTATTCGCGTGGTGGCGGGCAGCCATGGGGGCTGGCAATCGCCGCTGGTGACGGCGGCATCGATGTTGGTCCTGGATGGGTGGCTGCGCCCGGGGGCGACGCAGCTGGTGCCGTTGCTGCCCGGCTGGAACGCCTGGCTTTACGTCGTGTCTGGTGAGCTGGGCGTGCGCGCGCGGCACCGCCGCACCGGCGCGCCGGCGTTGCCCAAGCAGATGGGCGGGGATCCCGACTTCGCCGTGTTGGACATGGGCTGCGCGCTGACGGCGTCCGCGTCCACGTGCGCATCCGCGTCGGCGGGCAATGAGGAAGGCGTGTTGGTATTGATGGCGGGCAGGGCGCCGGTGCACTTCGTGCTGGTGGGCGGGCCAGCAGGCGGGCCGGTGTCCGCGCGGGGTGTGTCCGCTGGCACAACTGCGGCGCCTGTCACAGCGAAGGCCAAAGCCACGGCCACAGCCACAGCCGGAGCCGAAGTCACAACCACATCCGCGGCCGCAGCCGCTGCCCCAGCCACAGCCAAAGCCACAGCCACAGCCAAAGCCAAAGCCACAGCCACAGCCACAGCCAAAGCCAAAGCCAAAGCCAAAGCCAAAGCCAAAGCCAAAGCCAAAGCCACGACCACGGCTGCTGTCGCAGGCCCAGCCGCTCCCACGACCACCGCCCGCACCATGCCGACCACCCCACGTCGCCGTGCCGGCGCCGACTCCGTCCCTACATGACCCTGATTCCATCAGGGCTGTTTGTTGCGTGACGGCAACGTCGCGTAAAAGCGAAAACGGGGACGAGTGAGAATGATTATCGATTTGATAATATTTGCGCCTTAAGACCTCAAGACCCCTGGGTGAACGGGCTCGGTCAGGGCCTGGTGCCAGGCTTTCGCGGTAGTGCCAGCTGATACGCCGTTTTCCGTGCGTCATTCCATCGGGATTGTGTGTTTCTCCGCGCGGCAACGCGCACTTACCGTCCCCTGACCCCGATATGAAAATTCGAACACTTGCCTGCGTGGCCGCAACGCTGCCGTGCATCAGCGCCGTCCACGCTCAAACCGCCACCCCCGTCCCTGCGCAAACCGGCACCGCCGGCGGCTCCGTTGTGTCGATGGAAGCGATCAAGGTCGAAGCCAGCGCCGACGCCTCGGCGGGCGGCTTGGCGGTGCCCTTTGCGGGCGGGCAGGTGGCCACGGGAGGCCGAGTGGGCATCCTGGGCACGCAAGACAACATGAGCACGCCGTTCAGCATTACCAGCTACACGAACGAGCTGATCCAGGACAAGCAGGCGCGCAGCGTGGGCGATGTCTTGCAGAACGATTCCGGCGTGCGCGTGGCGCGTGGCTTCGGCAATTTCCAAGAGTCCTACTTCATTCGCGGCTTCATCCTGAGTTCGGACGACGTGGCGTACAACGGCTTGTACAGCCTGCTGCCGCGCCAGTACATTGCCACCGAATTGTTCGAGCGCGTGGAAGTCCTGCGCGGTGCAACGGCTTTCCTGACGGGTGCAACGCCGGGCGGCGGCGGCATCGGCGGCGTGATCAACCTGGTGCCCAAGCGCGCGCCCAACGAACCGCTGACGCGTGTCACCACCGGCGTGGGCAGCGGCGGCCAGTTCCAGCTGTCGACCGACATCGCGCGCCGTTTTGGTCCCGACGACAGCACGGGCATTCGCCTGAACGCCGCGCAACGCAGCGGCGACACGGGGATCGACGACGAACATTCGCGTACCAGCCTGGTGTCCCTGGGTATCGACTGGCGGTCGGCGGATACGCGCTTGTCGGGCGATATCGGCTGGCAGGAAAACAAGCTGAAGCGGCCGCGTCCGAATGTGACGATGGGCTCGACGGTAACCACCGTTCCCGACGCCCCGGACGCCAGCTCGAACTATGCGCAGCCGTGGTCGTATTCCAATGAACGCGACGTGTTCGGCACCCTGCGCGCGGAGCATGATTTCAGCGACAAGCTGACGGGTTGGGCGGCATACGGCTTTCGCCGCAGCGATGAGGCGAATTCGCTGGGCAACGTGACGTTGACCAATGGCAGCACGGGCGCGGGCAACTTCTATCGCTTCGACAATACGCGCGAAGACAGCGTCAACACGGGTGAAGTGGGCCTGCGTGCCAAGCTGCGCACCGGCCCCGTCGGCCATGAAGTGGTGGTGTCGGCTTCCTTCTTCGATCTGAAGAAGAAGAACGCGTACATCATGGATTTCGGCAACACGTATCCGACGAACATCTACGATCCGATTTCGTACGACAAGCCGGCGTTCAGTGCCGGTGCTTTGCGGGGCAACGATATCGACAACCCCGCCTTGCAAGGACGCACGCGCATGAGCAGCTACGCCTTGGGCGACACGATGTCGTTCCTGGACGACAAGGTGCTGCTGACCTTGGGCATCCGCCATCAACGTATGTCGACTCGCAGCTATTCCTACGACAACGGGACCGGTAACGGGGGCAACGAAACGGGTGCATACGACAAGAGCCGAAATTCGCCGGCCGCTGGTGTTGTTTTTAAGGTGGCGCCAAGTGTCTCTCTGTATGCCAACTACATTGAAGCGCTAGTGCAGGGCGATACGGCTCCCGCGAACGCCAACGGCAAACCCGTACCCAACGTTGGTACAGTGCTGTCGCCCTATGTCTCCAAACAAAAGGAGATTGGCGCAAAGTACGAAGGCGACGGGCTGGGGGCGGGCCTTGCACTGTTTTCTACCGACAAGCCGCGGTCCGCATACAACGCCAACAACGAGCTGACGGCCTCCGGTAAAGACCGGCACCAAGGCGTAGAACTGACGGTCTATGGCGAGCCGATCCAGTCTGTTCGCGTTCTCGGCGGACTCACGTGGTTGGACGCCGAGCAGCGTTCTACCGGCAAGCCATCAATCGACGGCAACCGTGTGATCGGCGTGCCTCGCTTCCAGGCCAACATGGGCGTGGAATGGGATATCCCCGGCGTGCAAGGCCTGGCCGTCGATGGCCGTGTGGTCTACACCGGTTCGTCGTACGCTGATGACGCCAACACCCTGAAAGTCCCCGGCTGGACGCGCTTTGACGCCGGTCTGCGCTACATGACGGACGTCGACGGCCACGTCGTGACCCTGCGCGCCCGCGTTGAGAACATCGCCAATCGCAACTACTGGTCGTCGGTTGGCGGGTACCCCGGCAACGGCTACCTGGTCCTTGGCGGCCCGCGCACGTTCCTGCTGTCGGCCAGCATGGACTTCTGATCGCTGCACGACAAGTCACGCAAGCGAAAAAAATCCCGGCCCAGGCCGGGATTTTTTTGTTTTGGAAAGGGCGTCTCAATCGCCGATCACACTGCTTCCTGAATCGTCATATGCACTTGCAGGCCTGCGGATCGTCAAGTGCCGTACCCAAAAAAGGTGACGAGTTCCGGGCCTTTCACGCGGTGGTTATACCAATTTTTGTATAGAGATCAAGGCAAGCGCGGCAGTTGCTATCGGCTCACCACAACCACCCCCCACGCGTCAGGTCGCTTTCGCAGCTTTTGTATTGCGACGTGAATTTTTCCGCGCGTGCCTGCACCTTTTGCGACACCGTTTTCAACCATGCCTTGCGGTCGTAGCTGCGGTTGCGGTAGCCGGTCCAGCCTTCGTGGTAGTTCAGGTACTGCCCGTAGGCGTCCCACTTCGAGATGCCGTTGAGGCGTTGCGACTTGCTCATGTACCAGCCCATGAAGTCGAGCGCGTCGGCAAAGTCGTCGCGGCTTGAGCCCCAGCCGCCGGCTTCGCGCTTGTAGTCGGCCCAGGTTTCGTCCTTGGCCTGGGCGTAGCCGTAGGCGGAGCTGACGCGGCCCCAGGGGATGATGCCCAGGAAGTAGTAGCGGGGCGGCACGGCGTCCTGCTTGAAGGAGGATTCCTGGTACATCATCGCCATGGGCACCGGCACGGGCGCGCCCCATTTCTTCTGCACCTTCAGGGCGGCGTCGTGCCAGTCGGGCTTTTCTCGGAAGATCGCGCAAATGTTCTCGGGGTTCGATGGCGGCGCCGTGGCGCAGCCGGCAAGCGCCAGCAGTAGCAGCGGCGGCAGCAAAAGCCGGGTCATTGGCGGGCTTCCTCCTTGGGGTGGGGGCGCGGTTGAAGGCAGCGCCCGGGGTGTGACAACTGTTGACGGTGTCACAAGATACCGCGATTGTATGAAAACGTATCGCCGGAAAAGTTCCGTCCCTGAAATGGGTGGGCGGGCCTGGCTGGTCAATGGGAAGGACACCGGATAAGCCGCCGCCCGAAGCGAACGCCGGATTGCAAACGGCGCCAGATGGCAAACGGCCCCGGAGTGCTCCGGGGCCGTTGTCTGCGTGGAAAGCCGGCACAGAGACCGGCTATCGCATATGGCGTACACGCATAACGCGTACACGCATCAGGCTTACGCCTGAAAGGCTTACACCTCGATCACGTCGGCCACGTCCTTGTAGTCGGCGATCTTGTCGAAGTTCAGGTACTGGTAGATCTGGTCGCTGCTCTTGTTGATGACGCCCATGTCAGCCATGTACTCGTCCTTGGTCGGGATGCGGCCCAGCTTCGAGCAGATGGCGGCAAGTTCGGCCGAACCCAGGTACACGTTCGTGTTCTTGCCCAGGCGGTTCGGGAAGTTGCGGGTGCTGGTCGACATCACCGTTGCGCCTTCGCGCACTTGTGCCTGGTTACCCATGCACAGCGAGCAGCCCGGCATTTCCGTGCGGGCGCCGGCGGTGCCGAAGACGCCGTAGTGGCCTTCTTCGGTCAACTGCGTGGCGTCCATCTTGGTCGGCGGGGCCACCCACAGCTTGACCGGGATGTCGCGCTTGCCTTCCAGCAGCTTGGACGCCGCGCGGAAGTGGCCGATGTTCGTCATGCAGCTGCCGATGAACACTTCGTCGATCTTGGCGCCGGCAACTTCCGACAGCGTCTTGACGTCGTCCGGGTCGTTCGGGCAGGCCACGATGGGCTCGTGCACGTCGGCCAGGTCGATTTCGATGACGGCGGCGTATTCGGCGTCGGCGTCCGGCTCCAGCAGCTTGGGGTCCGCCAACCAGGCTTCCATGGCCTTGATACGGCGGCCCAGCGTGCGTTCGTCTTCGTAGCCGTTGGCGATCATCCACTTCAACATCACGATGTTGCTGTTGATGTATTCGATGATCGGTTCCTTGTTCAGGAACACCGAGCAACCGGCAGCCGAACGTTCAGCGGACGCATCCGACAGTTCAAAAGCTTGCTCGACCTTCAGGTCCGGCAGGCCTTCGATTTCCAGGATGCGGCCCGAGAAAATGTTCTTCTTGCCTTGCTTGGCCACCGTCAGCAGGCCTTGCTTGATGGCGTACAGCGGGATGGCGTTGACCAGGTCACGCAGGGTGACGCCGGGTTGCAGCTTGCCCTTGAAGCGGACCAGCACCGATTCCGGCATGTCCAGCGGCATCACGCCGGTGGCGGCGGCAAAGGCGACCAGGCCCGAACCGGCCGGGAACGAAATGCCGATGGGGAAGCGCGTGTGCGAGTCGCCGCCGGTGCCGACGGTGTCGGGCAACAGCATGCGGTTCAGCCACGAGTGGATCACGCCATCACCCGGGCGCAGCGACACGCCGCCACGGGTGCTGATGAATTCCGGCAGCGTGTGGTGCGTCTTGACGTCCACGGGCTTGGGGTAGGCGGCGGTGTGGCAGAACGACTGCATCACCAGGTCAGCCGAGAAGCCCAGGCAAGCCAGGTCCTTCAGTTCGTCGCGGGTCATCGGGCCGGTGGTGTCCTGGCTGCCGACCGAGGTCATCTTCGGTTCGCAGTAGGTGCCCGGGCGGATGCCCTTGCCGTCCGGCAGGCCGCAGGCACGGCCAACCATCTTCTGGGCCAGCGTGTAACCCTTGCCGGTGTCGACCGGGTCTTTCGGCAGGCGGAACAGCGTCGACGGGGCCAGGCCCAGTGCTTCGCGCGCCTTGCTGGTCAGGCCACGGCCGATAATCAGCGGAATGCGGCCACCGGCGCGCACTTCGTCGAACAGCACGTCGGACTTCACTTCGAATTCAGCGATGACTTCGCCGTTCTTCAACGCCTTGCCATCGTAGGGGCGCAGTTCAACGACGTCGCCCATTTCCATCTTGGACACGTCCAGTTCGATCGGCAGCGCGCCGGCGTCTTCCATCGTGTTGTAGAAGATCGGGGCAATCTTGTTGCCCAGGCACACGCCGCCAAAGCGCTTGTTCGGCACGAAGGGGATGTCTTCGCCCGTGAACCACAGCACCGAGTTGGTCGCCGATTTGCGCGACGAACCCGTGCCGACCACGTCGCCCACGTAGGCGACCAGGTGGCCCTTTTCTTTCAGCGATTCAATGAATTTGACGGGGCCGCGCTTGCCGTCTTCTTCCGGTTCGAACGCCGCGCCGTCGCGCTTGTTCTTCAGCATCGCCAGGGCGTGCATCGGGATGTCGGGGCGGGTCGTGGCGTCGGGCGCCGGCGACAGGTCGTCGGTGTTGGTTTCGCCAGGCACCTTGAAGACGGTGATGGTCAGGCTTTCCGGCAGTTCCGGACGGCTGGTGAACCATTCGGCGTCGGCCCAGCTTTGCATCACGGACTTGGCGTTGGCGTTGCCCTTGTCGGCCTTTTCCTTCACGTCATGGAAGGCGTCGAACATCAACAGGGTCTTTTTCAGCGCATCGGCGGCGATGGTGCCGATTTCCGCGTCATCCAGCAGGTCGACCAGCGGGCCAATGTTGTAGCCGCCGAGCATCGTGCCCAGCAGTTGCGTCGCCTTGGCACGGCTGATCAGCGCACAAGCTTCCTTGCCCAGCGCCACGGCGGCCAGGTAGGACGCCTTCACCTTGGCGGCATCGTCCACGCCGGCCGGCACACGGTGGGTCAACAGTTCGACCAGATTCTGCTCTTCGCCAGCGGGCGGGTTCTTCAGCAGTTCGATCAGTTCGGCGGTTTGTTTAGCCGTCAGGGGCAGCGGGGGAATCCCCAGAGCCGCGCGTTCGGCAACGTGTTGGCGGTAGTTATCCAGCATGTGAGGCCTGCTCAAAAGTCGGGTTGGAAGAAGGGTTGTCGGCCGGAATTGTAGAGGGAAGAGGGGGCGGCAAGCAAATGTCTTATATCTTATATAAGACTATGGTCCGTCCCTTGTTGTTGGGTGGCGACGTTGGGAAGCAGACGGCGCGCCGTTGCCGCCCGCAGCGAAGGGCGCCAGCCAGCAAAATGGCGGCTCGATGGCCGCCATTACGAATTCAATGCTGGACGGGCAGGCGCAATCCTAGCGCGTGGCTACGTCATAAACGACGGCAACCCGGGCAAAATTGCCACCAAATTGCTTCACGTCCATTTCGAACGGGGCGCTGTCGCCCGGCTTGAGCTTGGGCAGGCGCAATTCCTTGAACAGGGCGCCCGACAGCTTGTCCTGGGCGTCGTACAGGCTGACCCAGACCCGCACGTTTTCCACGTCGACCTGATCCTCGTTGCGAACGCGGCCGTGAACCGTGACGTATTTGTAACGATAGCGATAGCTGAAATTCAGCGTGCCGGTGCCGATCCCGGCCTCGGTGTTTTCAACCGTGACGGCCAGTTTGGGACGCGGGCCGGGCAGGGCGGCGCGTTTGGCCGGCAACCAGTTGGTCTTGACCTCGGTCACCCGTTCGAAGCTGCCGCCCGACAGCATCACCGGCACCCGCTCGCCGGGGTAAAGGTGCGTGGGCAAGGTCCATTCCTGGCGCAGGTTCAACGGTCGAGAGCCGTCAAACGCCGAAATTTCAACGCGGGGCGACAGGGCAATGTCGGTGGTGCTGGTGTTGGACAGCTCCGCGAACATCACCGGCCGCTCGATTTCATCCAGCAGGCGGCGTGGCGCCGACAAGCTGAATGCCTTCGGGTCGAACAACGCGAAGTTCGGGTCCAGCAGTTCTTCGGTGGACAGACGCACGTGGTCAATGACCCGCACATTCGCGGGGCTGACGCGGTGCATGCGGCTGGTGGAAGCGGTTTCCTTGGGCGCATCCTCTGCCGGCTTGGCCACGGCCGTGTTGGCGGACCCGGCCGGCGTTTCATGCCCCAGCTTGTTCGCCACCCAGGGGCCCACGGCGGTGTACCGGGTCAGCGCCACGCCGGCCGCCGCCAGCATCAGCAGCACCAGTGCGGTTTTGGCTGGCCAGGCAAGCGGCTTGGATTGGGAACGGTCAGCTTTCACTTTGCACCATGTAGTCGTAGGACGCGACCTTGTCGTCGCCAAGCATTTCGCAGCGCACGTCGAACGCCGTCATGGCGCCCGACGCCAACGCGCCGGCGCTGCCATAGCCGTTGCCGGTGCCGATCAACGCGCCGTCCTGGCCGTACAGCAGCACGGTGATCTGCGCGGCGCCGGCCTCTTTGGCGCCGTCGTTCTTGAGCAGGCCGACCAGGCGATACGCGCCATCGTTCTTTACCAGCTGCACCTTGCTGGCGGACACGTCGTTGTTCTTGCCGCGCGCCGGCGTCGGCGTGGCGACCTGTAATTCGTAGCGCGAGTAGGCTTTTTCAGGGGCCGAGATCAGCACCGGCGCGTATTCGCCCGGTTCCAGTGACCGTGGCGATGGCGTGGAGAGGGTCGACGTCAGCGTCAGGTCGCCCTGGAAGAACGTTGCCGTGACACGCGGCACGTCGATCTTCTTGCCCGTTTCGTTGCGCATGATCATCACCAGCTGCTTGCGGCCGCGGATCTGGACTTCGCGCACGTCCGTGAGTTTGACCAGCGACGCGTCAATGGGCGGGGCGACGGGCGTTGGGCGGTAAGGGGTCGACGGGCTGGACGTCAGCATCGACGCCACCAGCGGCACGAAAATCACCGCAACCACTACCAGCACGATGGCCGCCAGCGCACTGGGCTTGATCTGCGCTAGCCTGGCCGGCTGCTGCATGCCGCGCAATATCTTTTCAAGCCGCTGGGCAACGTCGTCCTCCACCAGCGTCAAGGCGTGGCAATGGTTGCAGCGGTATTCGTTGGGGGCCAGTTTGGTGAATTGCGCGCTGCCGCAAGTGGAGCAGGTCAGCGTGACCGTGTTGATCGTCGTGTGTTTTGGTGTCATGCGTTTGGCGTCATGCGTTTGGCGTCATGCTGGCGGAGCGTGCATGGGGGACGGACAGGGCGGCAAGGATAGCGGCAGCGCGCCGGGGGCGGGGTGCAGGTGCGCTTCTAGTTGTGACGATATGTGCCAAAAGCGACGCCCCGCCGCCTTATCGCGACAAACGAACGCTGTTCGTCCGGGTGATATCATCGCCGCGACAAAAACCCGGCCCCACGCATGAGCATTTCCCATCACCTGCTGTTTCTGGCCTGCGTGGCGCTGGCCACCTATGCCCAGACCATGACCGGCTTCGCGTTCGGGCTGGTGCTACTGGGTCTGTCCGGCGTATTTCAGCTGGCCTCGGTGGCCGAAGTGGCCAACGTGGTCAGCGTGCTGTCGCTGGTGAACGCCGCCGTCACGCTGGCGCGCGCCAAGCCGCAAGTGAACTGGTCGCTGATGCGCCCGGCCATGGTCGCCAGCCTGGTGGGCGTTGCCGTGGGTGTGGCCGCGCTGACGTGGATCAGCGGATCCATGACGGTCCTGCTGCAACTGTTGCTGGGCATCACCATCCTGGCCTGCGCGGTGCTGCTGGTGGCGCGCGCCAAGCCATTGGAACGCTTGTCGTCCAAGGCGTCCTTTTTGTTCTTCGGGGGCATTTCGGGCGTGTTGGGCGGCCTGTTTTCCAGCGCCGGCCCGCCGATGGTGTATCACCTGTATCGCCAGCCCTTGCCGCTGGCGTCCATCCGCAACAGCCTGCTGGTGCTGTTCTCGCTCAATGCCGTGGTGCGGCTGGCGCTGGTGACGGGGCAGGGCCACTTCATGGCGTCGTCATTCTGGCTTAGCGTGCAGGCGCTGCCCGTGGTGATCGGGGTGACGTGGGTGGCGCGGCGCTACAGCACGGCGGGCTCCATGAAGACCGTGAAGCGGATGGTGTTCGTGCTGCTGCTGGCGGCCGGCATGGGCCTGATCGTGCCGGCGGCGCGGATACTGGCGGCCGGGTAGCCGCCAGGGGCGCATGGGGCAACGGCGCGCGGCACTTGCGCGTGCTGCCGCTGACCGGGCTTGGCCACCGCTGATTACGCGTGGCCGCCGCTGATGTAGCGTTCCAGTTCGTGGATGATGAATTTCTGTTCGCTCATGATGTCCTTGACCAGATCGCCGATGGACAGCAGGCCGATGAGCTTTTCGTTGTCGATGACCGGAAGATGGCGGAAATGCCGTTCGGTCATCATGGCCATACAGTGCTCACGCGTGTCGCCCGGGCCCACGTAATACACCGAGTCGGTCATGATGTCGCGCACCTTGGTGCTGCGAGACGAGCGGTCTTGCAGGACGACTTTGCGGGCGTAGTCGCGCTCGGACAGCATGCCCAGCACCGTATCCCCTTGCACGACCACCACTGCGCCGATGCTGCGTTCGGCCATGGTCTTGATGGCGTCGAACACCGAGGAATCCGGTGAAACCGTCACGACGGCATTGTTCGACTTTTCCCTGAGAATCTCAGCCACTGTTTTCACGATGTGCTCCCGGATCGCTGACAAGGTTCAAACGCCAACCGCGCGTCGCGCCCTTGGATAACGGCCAGGGCGCCGCGGCGCGGTCATGCTCCATCCTAAGCCTGCTGGCCACCTTGCCGCAAGCGGGGCCTATTTGGCCGCCTTGGGCCGGAAGGCGTGGGCGGCCACTTCGCGCAGGTTGCGCGCGGCGCTGCGTTCGGCCCCCGGGTTCCATGCCAGCGAGATCCCGATCGACGCATCCGCCGGAAAATCGGCAAGCGTTTTGGTGACCACGTTGGGGCTGGGGTGGCGGCGGGCGCCGGCCGGCACCAGCGCCACGCCCAAGCCGCTTTCCACCAGGCTCAACAGGGTTTGCACCTGCACGGCTTCCTGCGCGATGCGGGGCGTGAAGCCGCGCAGCTGGCAGGCGTTGATGGCGGCCATGCGCAGGCCGGCCGCCTCGGTGGCGGTGTACATGATGAAGGGTTCGTCGGCCAGGTCGGCCAGCCGGATGCGGCCGCGGCGGGCCAGCGGATGGCTGTTGTGCACGGCCAGCACGAAATTTTCGGTGGTCAGCGGCGCCAGCCGCACGCGCGAGCCCATGGCCACCGGCACACGCACGATGCCCACTTCCAGCGCGTCCTCGGCCAGGTCCTGCATGATGCGTATCGAGGTGGCTTCGCGCAGCACCACTGTCACGCCCGGATAGCGTTGGCGAAACAAGGGCAGCACGCGCGGCAAGATGGCGTGCGTGGCGGATCCGACGAAACCGATACGGACGGTGCCGCCTTCACCGACAGCCCCAGCACGGGCAGCCAGCCGGAATTGCTCGGCATGAAACAGCGCGCGGCGCGCTTCATCCAGCGCCGCCAGCCCGGCCTCGGTCAGCTGCACGCCTTGCCGCCCACGCACGAACAGCGGCACACCCACCATCTCTTCCAGCTTGCGGATCGACACCGACAGCGGCGGTTGCGACATATGCAGCTTTTCGGCCGCGCGGTGAAAGTTCAGCGTGTCGGCAAGCACCAGAAATTGCTGCAAGTGGCGAAAGTCCATGGAAGGGGTCCAGGGCGGCATGGGCTTTCGATGATACGTGCTGTGTGTCGCGATGTGTGTGATGTGGTGTGTGGTGCTGTGTGTCGCGAATGTGTGCGGTGCTGCGTGTGGCGATGTGTGTGATGTGGTGTGTGGGGCTTGGTATCGCGCGGTGTGCCGTGCGGTGGATCGCCGCCGGCATCCGGGCTATCCCTTGCGGTATCGCCGCGTCAGGCTTGACCCTGCGACACGCGGCGGATGAGGTCCAGTGCACTGTCTTCGCCTTGCAACGCATGGGCGCCGATGTGTGCATGCCAGAAGGATTCCGACCCCGCCGCCAACCGCCAGTCGCGCAGGCGGCGCGTGTAAAGCTGCAAGTCGAATTCGGCGGTGACGCCGATGGCGCCATGCACCGCGTGGGCGATGTCGGCCACCCGCGGCGCAGCCTGGCTGGTTCGCGCTTTGCCGACGGCAGCTTGCATCGCACCGGGCATCACGCTGGGCATCACACCGGGCATCGCACCGGGCGTCGCGCTGGGCATCGCGCTGGGCATTGCACCGGGCATTGCACCGGGCATCGCGCTGGGCCTCGCGCCGGGCATTGCACCGGGCGTCGCACCGGGCGTCGCTGCCGGCATCGCGCTGGGGATCGAACCGGGCGTCGCACCCGGCATCGCATTGGGCAGCGCACCGGCCATCACTCGGGGCATATCGCCGGGCTGCGTGACCTGGCTTTGAAACGCCAGCTGCGCGGCCATGTTCGCTGCCCACACCTCTTCGGCCATCACGCTGATCTGTTGCTGCACCGCCTGGAAGCGGCCGATGGACTTGCCGAATTGAGCCCGTGTGTTGGCGTAGTCCAGGGTCATCGCCAACACGCGCTCCATTGCGCCGGCCATCAGGCCCGCGTAGGCCGTGGCGGCCAGCAGGGCCAGGGCATCCGGCGTATCGGCCGCGCGCTGCCCGTTGTGCCCGTTGTGCCCGTCCTGCCC